>NZ_JALSLB010000045.1 GCF_026988555.1 Thermococcus sp.
TAACAGTTATCGGTGATTTGATGGGAGTGTTAATTGTCTATCTAGTATGGATGGCCTTGGATAATATTGCAGACAGGGTTCACAGGGGCATCTACTGGAGACTTGGTCTTGATCTTGTGTACGACTTTTTGAAGGGAAAACGCGGAAGCGTTAGGCAGTTTTACTCAATTTTCACGCTGATTTCGCTTCCCCTCTTTGCATTGAATTTACGTTCTTCTAATGAATTCTTCTGGCAGGTTGTTATTCCAGTTGATATCACCACGACATTGGCGATAATGTATATGGTAACTTGTGCAAAACGGTCAAAGAGGGAAGGGAAATGAAAGGCAAATGCAGCCTTAGATCCCCTTTGGGAAACCAAACGGTGCAGGAGAAGAACACTGGAGTGAAGTGAAAGTGGAAGTGAAACCGACAACTTCAGCATATGCAACATTAGATTGTCCTCAGAGTGTGCCTCAAAACGACGAAAGAGCGACACAATGTAAAATACAAGTTTGGAATACTGGAAACAAGGCCTTTTCCACAAGAATAACAAAGGTCCTGTTTGGAAACAATGTAATCTGGAATGGTACAAATACAGTAGCCGCATCAATTGATCAGGTCTCAATAACAATGCCACCTCATGAAGTCAACAACGTGTCACTGACTTTCACCGTAAATGGGATAGCAACCCTATTGTTTGGGGATCCATTTTTTAACTACAAGCTCCCAGAGTACTCTCCATATTTGGTTAAAGTATACTTCACAAACCTACCACCAGCAAGTGATATAGTGGAGATAACCGAAGCAAATTCCATTGTTCAGACAATATACAATTATGGAACCGCAACAATATCGGGAGCAACAATCGGAGCAACAATTGCTTTCTTTGGAGGTGGAGGAGTTGTTGCCGGTGCCATCGGAGGAGGAGCAAGTGGCGTTGCAGGGCAGGCTTTGGTGGATTCTGGATCTTTAAACTGGCTCAAGTATTTGATTGAAAAAGCATACCTCCACTACAAGCACAAGACTGGAGTTACACTTGACAATGGGTCCGACGGAAACGACGTAACAGGGGGGTGAGATAAATGGGAAGGCGTGACTATTATACTTTTTCCCTGCTCTTTTATGTTTTGACATATGTATTCATAACGTCGACATTGTTTTTTATATCAGCAGATAACTATCAAGAGCAGATTTACTGGGACATCAAAGGTTATCTTATACTTTTTGCATTGCTCGTGCCCTCACTTTTAGGGGCTCTCCTTTTTAAGCGATCTTCTCCAAATGAAATATTAAAGCTCAGAATACTCTCCAGCTACATAAGCTTGGCTCCCATATTGGCCCTTACTCCATTGGCTGGAGGCTTTAATGGGACGGGAATAATTCTCATAGGATATCTGCTTTTGTATGCCGGCCTGTTTACGGTTGCTTGTTCATCATACAGGAAATATACAGTGTTCATCAACATGACGGTAGCACTGTTGTCCATGCTCGGACTGACGTTGAGGTTTGGAGGCTGGGCTTGGCTTTCCTTTGCTGTTGGGGTAGGAGGAGTTCTCTACGGGCTTCTTAAAGAACTCTTCGATGAAGACGCTATGACAATAGAGAGAAAGACAATGAGATTATCAATTGTTGGGTTCCTTTCCCCTGTAGTATATCACGCTCTAATAATTGTACTTTTTACTAGTTGGAAGGGGTGGCGGTTCCTTACTTTGGATTTGATTTTATTTTTGATAATATTTAGATTAAAGTAGTTGTCGGGAGGTGAAAGATCATAGTTAAGGTTAAGTTAGTATATGACAGTAGAGCGAACTTCCAGCACTCCCCTGTAAATGACCCATTTAGCCTAAATGTTTAGGGTGTGGGAAACCACACTTACCGGTTATTCCTCGACAATGTTGATGGAAAACCCAACGGGGCAGGAGAAGAGGAGTGGAGCGAGGTGAAAGTGGAGGTAAAAATCAGTGATCACCTTAAACAGGTAGCATCGGACTGTAATTCAATATATTTCAAATATAAAATGGGGTATTATAAAGCAACTCTAACCTGCCAATTAACAATTTACAATGGATACAGTTACGACTTAAAAGTGACAGGAAGCATCGTTTCGGATATTAACGTTTCAACATTAAATAAATATTTGCAATTGCCAGCAGGAAGCTCTTCACCAGTAATCAGCTACATTGATCCCAAAACAATACCCGCCGGAGGTTACGCCACCATAACTTCTACCACACATTTCAAAATATCAAAACCCGATATCTTTATTATTGGAGACATATTCCCCTATTGGGAAGACGCATGGAATGATATTCGGGTAGAGGGGATTTATGGAGCGATGATTCCAGTGAGAATAATTCATGACGTGCCTTTTGATAAACTAGGGATTCGGCGCTTTACTCTCCAGGGCACTGTCTACGTGGAAGTAGACCACGTAGCAGTAGTTGCAGACATTGCTACCGATGCATTCTTAACGTATGAACTTAGGGCAACATCCACACCCATAGCCAACATTAAGCTTATTCAAGATGCCCTCAATAAGCTCCCACCAGGAGTCAGAGAGAAGATAAACCCGTTTATTGAGCAAATAAGTATTAACTGGCTTGCTAATTGGATGAAAGAGCACGCTATAACATGGTGGAGGGGATGATGGATGTCGGAACGGGCGTTCCCAAAGAGGATATACACATCCATCTTTTTATTCACCCTTTCACAGTTGGGAATTGTAACTCTCTTGCATCATGAAGGTGCTCCTTCAGGCAAAGTTCTGGGATTGTTAACAATGCCGGTAATTCTAACCCTGTTTTTCTTAGCATACGCCGGGAATGATCCCAAGTTTCCCGGGTTTTTCTTTTATTGGTCAGGTTTCTTGGTGGCTGCAAGCATAAAGACGTTGCTTCCCGTTAGGATACTTATTTTTGTCGGTTTGCCGACATTCTGGTTTCTCTTGTATTTGGATTTAAAGAACGTACGCTGGACTTTGCTCTTGGAAAGGATTTTCAATATAAGTAAAATTACCCCTTTGATTCTTGTAATGATAGCCATTGTAGGCCTTGTGGGTATTAATTACAAACTGCTCACAATCTCAGAGGTATCTGTGTCTAGGATTTTTCTCATTATCTGTGAAACAATAATATTTATAGTCCTTTACAAACTAGCTAACTCACAAAATGAAGCGACCAAGAAGAAAATCATCAAACTCACACCATGGGTTTATATATTCCTGTACATCCAATTAGTTCCGGCTACAGTTGATCTGTTGATGGGTCTGTTACTACCAATTGTCGGTTCCGTTTCATGGGCAGTTCTCTTAACACTTGTAGTGATGAACCCACTAAGAACAAAGGACGTCCGAGGGAACGAAACATGAAAGGACTGCTCAGATACATCTCTACTGTTATCGGCCTGCTTTCTCTGGTTTATTTAGTTTACACTGGTGACTGTTACTCTAAGACCGCCTACCCTTTGCTCCAGCTGAACCTGTATTTAACGGCGCTGGTTATAATGCTCCCCTGGTTGGAGGATGAGCGTTTTGGATTTGAACTAAAGGTCTTTGCCCCGTTATGGTTGTCAATGGCGGCAGTGATGGCGGGAATGGAGTTCTTGGGAGGCCTTGCAGCAATTCTGTGGTTGGCATGGCTATTCCTGCCACTCTTCAAGATTGATAGTGTGCTTATCTTCCTAAAGGAATTAACGGAGGATCTTAAACTGCGAGAGGACCCAATAAAGGTACTACTGATAGTACTAGCTCCGGCATTGTTTATCGTGATGTGGTACCATATAATTTTCGGAATACAAGCAGTTATCCTAATTGTTACATATGTTATTTATCTTCATCCCAACAGAACTCGGGAGGTCTAGAAATAGAGGGGACGAGAAAGTAAGTAAAAAGTGATGACGATGATAAGGATCATTGAAACCAGGATTCCGGCTAATGCCAATGGTAACTCAATACTAACACTCGCGTATAATCTTGCCGGAGTCACAGACCACACTTTCAAACTTTTCATCGACAATTACGATGGAAAACCCAACGATGCAGGAGAGGAAGAGTGGAGTAAGGTAAAGGTAGAAGTGAAACCTTCAAGTGTCTTGGCCTCATTCATGAACTGTAGTGACTTGGCGCTGTCCGCTGAGAGGGGAAACCCAGTACTTGACATGTCCTGTGAGGTGCACTTCACAAATCCTACCGATATTGAGTGGGAGATTACCCGCATTGATACTGAGGCACGCATACTCAAAACAGAATATACAAAGGATTCAACAATCGAGCCAACTAAGACGATAACGCTGCATATCGTATCTACTAAAGGGGTCGGAGAATTTAAGCTTGAGTTCCATGACGTTCTGTCCCAGTTCACAGTCAGTACCAATGGTCATCATACCTTGTAACATCCCAAGGGAACATGCTTGAGTTAGGACATAACGTAACCCAGTAAGGGACAGTAGATATTAAAGTTGAATACATATATGTTGACCGGTGGAAAGGCTCACGAGCCGATAATCACGCAATACAGTATCGGATCAACGGCCTGCTAGCCAGTGGAGTGCCCTTGCTGCCCTCTCTGGGGTCGAGAAGTTCTTGATCCCACGCTCCTCAAGCAACTCAACCCCATCCCCGACCAGCTCCCCGGCCATGAAGTTGACGATGACCGGCTTATTGCATTCGGCCTCGATGATGGCTCTGGCTATCTCCTCGCCGGGCAGGAAGATGGGCGGGACGCAGATGACGAGGAGTGAATCCACGTTTTCGTCCCGGCAGACGACTTCAATCGTTTTCTTGTACCTTTCGTAGTCCGCATCGGCTATCAGGTCTATCGGGTTCCTCAGGGAGCACTGGGGTGGAAGGAAGGAGCGAAGCTCATCGACAGTCTCATCGCTCAGCTTTGCAATCTCAAGGCCCAGCCTTTCGAGTTTGTCCGTTGCTAGAACACCTGGGCCGCCGGAGTTTGTGATCACTGCGACCCTCTTCCCGGCTCTGGTGTGCATCTCAAAGACCTTAGCCGCATCAAAGAGCTCCTCCATCTCCTCAACCTCTATCGCCCCGGCCTGCCTGAATGCCGCCCTGTAAATCTCATAGCTTCCAGCGAGCGAGCCGGTGTGGCTCGCGGCAGCTTTGGCTCCGCTCGCGCTCTTACCCGCCTTGAGTATTATGACGGGCTTTCTGGCCGCTGCATAGCGAAGGGCCTCCAAAAACCGCCTGCCGTCCTTAACTCCCTCGATGTAGAGGGCGATGACCTTCGTGTTTTCATCGTCGGCGAAGTACTCAAGGAAGTCGCTCTCGTTTAAATCGGAGGCGTTTCCATAGGAAACGAAGGCCGAGAAGCCAATCCCCTCGTCGTTGCCCATGGCCAATGCCGCGCCGCCGAAGGCACCACTCTGACTGATTAACGCCAGCCCGCCGGGTTTAACGCGAACCTCGAAGGAGCCGAAGAAATTCCCGAGGACGCCGAAGATGCCGGCGCAGTTCGGTCCAATGATTCTAACGCCGTGCTCTCTCGCCTTTTCCACCAGTTCGCGCTCGAGATCAGCATTCCCAACCTCGGAGAAGCCGGCAGAGATAACGACCGCGCCCCTGGTAAGGGGGCCGATTTCGTCTATGAGAGACAGTACGAACTTTGCCGGAATCGCGATTATGGCCGTGTCAACGGCCTCATCAAGCGCCTCACGGATTTGGAGGGTTCTTCCCCCTACCTCAACGGTTCCACCCTTCGGATTCACCGGGATTATCTTCCCTCCAAATCCACCCTCCACGATGTTCCGGAGAATCTCGTATGCTATGGCGCCCTTCTTGAAGGAGCCAAATACCGCAACGCTGGAGGGATGAAAGAAGAAGTCCATTCACTCACCCCCTTCATCCTCCTCGGGGGGTACGGGATTAACATCCTCATCCGATCCCTCGGTCGAAGGTTCCGTGCCCCCACCCTTCTTACCGCGACGCCTCAGCATGAAAAACCCCGCTCCCAAGGCCACGACCAGCCCCAGGCCCATATAGATATAAAGGGTTGTCCTGCGCTCCGTAACACGTATGAGCACCATCGTCGGAGAGATGAGCTTGTACTGCCCGCCTCGCACCTCTATTTCATTGAAGGAACCCGGCAGCTTAACCAAAACCTCCCAGCGCTTCTCAGTTAAGCTTTCGCTGTACTTCACCTGGGGGTGAACGACCCCCACGATGACGAGTCGGTCGTTCTCTATCCTGCCCTCCATGCTCACCGGGTGCATTGTGCCCTTGAAAGCCTCAAGTAAAATGGTCCTGACGGTATCGCTGGCGTTGGCACCGGTAAACGTAGCCGTGAACTGCAGGTATCCCTGAGCCGGGTTGTAGGCGAGGGCAATGCTCTTGTTCGTCTCGTTCAGGAACTTCATGACGGAAACCTCACCACTCGTAAGCTGGATTAGGGGGAGAAAGTCGCCGCCGTTCCAGACGGCCACGTGATCCGTGAGCTGGCTTGGGACAGGGGCAAGGTTCTCAATGTTGTACTCCTTCGGAAGAATCAACGTGAGCCTGTTCCAGTGATAGGCGAACACGTGCCCCTTGAACAGGAAATCGAGCGGACCATAGACCGGACAGCGGAGGGTACGGTTGTCCCCAACCAGAAAATTCGTCATCTCAAATGAGACGACCGCCGACCAGTTCTTCAGAACCCTCACGGGGCCGCCGGCTGGAATGTAGATGGTGCTGTTCAACCCCTGACCGGCGAGCTTATTGTTGAAGTCGTCCTTGAGATTGGTGTACACGAGCTGGCGAACGAAATCCGCAAACTCGCTCTCGGCCCGGGTCGTGTTGTTCGCGGAGAGCCTGCTGAAGTAAGCCCGGTAATAGGGATCTTTAAGAACGGCGTATATTGTAAAATGCGCCATCCCAGAGGCGTCCACCTGGATCATCATCTCGATGTTGAACACGTTCTGAGGAATGTTTTCCGCTGCTGAGACCGGTCGAACAACAGGAGTAAAACTCATCAGAAGAAGGATGAATACAAACACCGCATACCTCCTCATCCCCTCACCTCCGGAAAGAGTGCCCAGGATAATAAAAAAGCTTATTGGTTCCTCCGGCTAAGGAAAGAGCATGAGAAAAAAATACCGGAAGGTCGTCGTGGGAGGTACATTCGACAGGCTCCACCTCGGCCACAAAGCCCTGCTCAGGAAAGCGTTTGAAGTCGGGGAGTACGTTTATGTCGGCCTAACTTCAGACGAGATGATAAGGGGAAAACCACACGCCGAGAAAATCCTTCCCTACGGGCTCCGTCTCAGGGATTTAATAAAGTTCTTCGAGGTCAACGGCTACTCAGACTACCGCATAATCAAGATAAACACGTCAATAGGTTTTGCCGGCAGGATGAAAGGTCTCGAGGCCATAGTGGTCAGCGAAGAGACGTACAAAGGGGCGCTGGTCGTGAACAGGGCCAGGGAGGAAAACGGCCTTAAGCCACTTGAGATAGTCACGATAGATATAATCAAAAGCGCTATAGGACCAAAGATAAGCTCCTCCCTCATAAGGGCCGGCCTCATAGACCCCTTCGGCAGGCCGGTCTCCAGTGGAAATGAAACTCTCCGAAAGACGTTTAAGCCCTCAGATAATAACACCCCCGGTGATATCGATGGGGAAGTTTAAGGAGCCGATTATAGCGATTAACTTCAAGACCTACGCCCAGGCCACGGGCGATGGGGCCTTGAGGATAGCCAAGGCCGCCGAGAAGGTCTACAAAGAGACAGGGATAACAATCGTCGTTGCACCACAGCTGGTCGACCTTTATAAAATAGCCCAGGAGGTCGAGATTCCGGTCTTCGCCCAGCACATCGACCCGATAATGCCGGGCAGCCACACCGGACACGTCCTTCCTGAGGCGGTTAAAGAGGCCGGGGCTGTGGGAACGCTCCTTAACCACTCCGAGAACAGAATGGTCCTCGCCGATCTCGAGGCCAGCATTAGGAGGGCGGAGGAAGTCGGACTGATGACGATGGTATGCTCCAACAACCCGGCTGTCAGTGCTGCCGTTGCCGCTTTAGGACCGGACTATGTTGCAGTAGAGCCACCAGAGCTCATAGGGACGGGCATCCCCGTCAGCAAAGCCAAGCCAGAAGTTATAACCGACACCGTCGAGCTGGTTAAGAGGGTCAACCCCGAGGTTAAGGTCCTTACCGGCGCTGGGATTTCCACCGGAGAGGACGTCAAGAAGGCCCTTGAACTCGGAAGCGTTGGAGTGCTCCTCGCGAGCGGTGTAACCAAGGCCAAGGACCCGGAGAAGGCGATAAGGGATCTGGTGTCGTTGGTAATCTGACCCTCTGACCCTAAAATTCCCCTGATTCTTTAAGATTTTTAGAAGTAAGATATAAAAAGTAAAAAGACGAGGAGAAAACATCACATGGCAGTGTAGCCGCCGTCAACCACCAGCTCCGTCCCGGTCACGAACCTCGATTCGTCAGAGGCCAGGTAGAGAACCGCGTAAGCCACATCTATGGGTTCGCCAACCCATCCAACAGGGTTCATCCGGGCAAAGACCTTCTTGCATTCTTCCTCGTTTGAGACACCCATCTTCCTGCAGGCCTTCATCAGCATTGGGGTCCAAATGCTACCGGGGTGTACGGAGTTCACCCGTATGCTGTCCTTAGCGTAGATCAGGGCGTCCGTCTTTGTCATGAGCCTTATAGCGCCCTTGGAGGCATGATATGGAGGAATCCCAGGCGAGCCAACTATACCGTAGATCGAGGAGATATTGACGATGCTCCCGCCACCACTCCGTTTCATATAAGGCACGGCGTGTTTCGTGCAGAAGAATACCCCCTTAACGTTGACGTCCATAACCTGATCCCACTCCTCCTCGGTAAGCTCGTGGGTGGGCTTGTCAACGCCGGTCACCCCCGCGTTGTTCACGAGGATATCGACCCTCCCGAACTCCTCCACGATTTCCGCAAAGACTCTCTTAACCTCCTCCTCTCTGCTCACGTCGAGCTTCCAGAACTTTGCTGTACCACCTTCGGAGATGATCTCCCCAACGACTTGTCTACCACACTCCTCATTCCGTCCGGTAACTGCCACCTTTGCACCTTCCCTGGCCAAAAGCTTTGCTATCGCCCTCCCAATACCGGAGGTGGCGCCGGTAACGATTGCAACTTTCCCTTCAACCCTTCCCATTGTTCATACCTCCCGATGAATACCAAAGATCAGATTACAATTCAGTGGTTTTAAATTTTTCCAATTACCACTCTTCCATAGTCATAACCGGCGGGGGTGTTACCCAAAAGGCGCGTGCCCAAAAGCGAGGGGCAGGAACTCAATATTTATAAGCTGGGAAGGACTCTTCATATCGGGCAGCCCCGTGGTGTAGCGGACAATCATGCGGGACTTTGGATCCCGCGACCCGGGTTCGAATCCCGGCGGGGCTACCAGATATTCCCGCAATCTCTCT
>NZ_JALSLB010000046.1 GCF_026988555.1 Thermococcus sp.
TAAGCTTTATTTTATTTATCTTTACAAATGCATAACTGGGGGGATTGTATGAGAATGCCACCAATGAAATTTTTAACAATAATCTTGGTTAGTGTCCTGATGGGAGGATGCCTCGGCGGTGGAAATTTCGTATACTCAAAGGGTAAAGTCCTTAAGCCGGGTTCCGAGATCATGTATCCCTTTAAGGGCCCTGCCACTCTGGAAATAGGAGTCTCAGGAAACAGACCGTTCACCTTACTCGTGGTCTCTTCGGACGGCTCGAAAGAACTCTTCAAGCGAACAAATGTAACTGAGGTCAAGGAGACGGTAAAGCTTCCGGAGGGTTCCTGGAAGGTCATCATCAGGAACGAGGGGGAGGATTACTTAAGTCTTGACATAAGCCTCAGAGGGAAGTGACTAGACAAAGTAGTTGATTCAAGCTCATAGATGTGTTTGGATAGGGTCTCTTCACGTTCACCCCTGAGAGGGGTGAGGGCAGAGGAGTCCGATGAGGCCAAAACCCAAAAACCAAAGGAGGTGATAGAGAGTGTTTAAGAAGCTGAATAAAAGAGCTAAATCCAGTTGAGCCAATGTGCATATTTTTTGACAATTGTAGCTTCGACATTTGCACTGTGGAGTGTGCCTTTGGAGAAACTTGTGCACCAGGCCAATGATGTCAGTTGGATTGGGTGGAGATCCTAGCTGTCAGGTAATTGATATATGATACATTTTATTTTTTCTTTTTAAATCTTAGATCTCAATATTGAAGAGTGTAATCCGCGGTGCTAGAAGTGAGGGGCAAGAACATAGGCTCGTACAAAATGATGCTCGCTTTAATTTCTCTGTTCCCTGCCATAGCGGTCGAGATAGACGTTTACAGATTTACCGCCCACTGCCCGGATATTTCAGCTGGAGAGCTCGGCCATCTGATAACTGTCGACCTGCTCGTCAAATGGCTTCCAAATTTAATCAAGTTCCTCCTTGGTTTCCCTAATCTTAACCCTGCTCCTCTCGCGCTTCGGCTCGGACTTCGAGCGGGGCAACGTTTTGCTCCTTCTCTCAAAGCCCTTCACGAGGAGGCGCTACTTCCTCGGCTGGGTTCTTGAGGGGTTGAAGCTTGCCCTGGTTTTCTCCCTTGGAATTGCACTCTCGGGAGCGCTCGCGATGCTGGCTCACGGTTTCGCGGTTAAGAACTATTTCATCGGCTCCCTTGCCCTTTCGCTCTCGCTGATTGGCGTCCTTGGAATCGTCCTGCCCCTAATCCCCCTCGTGACTTCCCGCGATTCCGGAGTCTTCCTCGGGCTGGCCCTCCTGAGGTTCGGGAGAATGGATCTGAGGCGATGGTGATGTTGAGGGTTGAGAGTCTCGTCAAGGTTTATAAGGAAGTTATGGCGTTGGACGGCCTTAACCTGGAGGTTAAGCCGGGTCAGGTTTATGGCTTCCTTGGACCCAACGGTGCTGGTAAGAGCACTACAATACTAAGCACCCTCGGCCTAATCTTTCCCCAGGAGGTTAGGATTGGATTGTTTGGCGAGGAAGTCTTCCAAAATGGAAAGTTCAATGAGGACAGGCTTGTCGAGGCCAAAAAACGCATAGGTGAACTCCTTGACCTTGTTGGTTTGAAGGACGCTCGGAACATAAAGGCGGGCAAGTTCTCGAAGGACATGCGTCAGAGGCTTCTTTTAGCGCAGGCTCTCATCAACGACCCGGAATTGTTAATCCTTGATGAACCCATGACCGGTCTTGACCCGACGGGTATTGCCAGGTTCAAGGATATTATTAGAGAGCAAAGGAAGGCTGGTAAAACAGTATTCTTCTCCAGTCATATTTTAGCTCACGTTGAGGAGGTTTGCGACACTGTTGGGGTTATTGTGAAGGGCAAACTCCGCGTTGAGGATAGTATCGATAACATCAAGGGGAAATTCCTCCGGAAGGCTGGGTACACGATAATCATCGAAACCAACAGGCCTGTGGACTGGAGTTCAGTGGAGTGTGACTCCACTCGGTGAGAACAAATACCGCGTCGTTGCTTCACAGGGCGCGAAAATCCTGACCATGCAGGTGAAAGAACAAGCTTGGAAGAAATCTTCCTCAAAATGGTGGGATGAAACCCCTTTCTTATGTATACTCCTTGATGTTTTGTCAGAGGAATAAAAGAGCAAGAGGTTCAGATGGCTATCATCGTCGAGGTCATCTGTATCTCGGACATCTTCCTTATCTTCTCCGTGATGAACTGGTCAAGGTCCTTGAGCGTGTCGGTCTCGACCTTTACGACGAGATCGTATTCGCCATAGACCACGTAAGCCTCCTTAACCTCCGGCATGGCCAGAAGCTTCTCCATAACTTCCCTTTCCTTTCCAGCGGCCGTCACCATCAAAATAAAAGCCGTCACCATGGCTATCACCAAAAGTATTTTATCGGCGGAGTATTTAAGCTTATCGAGGCCTATGTTCGACCACTTGATAAGCAAAGCTCAACTGGGGCGGTTTTACTCTCACCTGAAATCGCTTGGATTGGACGAAATAGGGCCCTACGCCAAGGGCACGACTAGCTTAATCTTCAGGGCGAGGTTGGATGAAAAAAACGTCATTATAAAGCTTCAACGATCAGATTCCCCGAGGCAGAACTTTATGCGCGAGGCGGAAATCATCCGTGCGATGGAGCCCTTTTCGGTTACCCCACCGCTGATAGCCTATGGCGTCTTTGAGGGCCTTGAGTACCTCATCCGGGAGTTCGCTGAGGGAGAGATAATATTCTATGCGGAGCTTGAAAAACGGCATATCTTCGAGATAGTCGAGAAAACCGCCCTCCTCGACGGGATGGGCCTCGACCACGGCCAGATCCAGGGGGGTAAGCACATAATAATCGACGAGCGCGTTTATCTCATAGACTTCGAGAAGGCCGGCTGGAGGAAGCCGAGGAACCTCACCTCTGCCATGGCGATGATATTTCTCAACGATAATTACATCTCGCACCGCGTCAGGGAGAAGTTCGGTATCGATAGGGAATTTCTGGACGAGATGAGGAACGAAGTTAGAGCTTACAAAAGAACGGGAAGGCTTTCAGGCCTTCTGCGCCTTCTCTCTCGCCTTTAACCTGTCAGAGTACAGTGCCAGGAGCGGCACGACAACCGCCATGGAGATCAGTCCGATCCTGGGGTCCCAGAGGTAGTTAAAGGCTATTATCACGATCACAGCTATACCGGTCATCAGGAACAGGTCCCTGTCGTAGAGCCTCGACTTTGCGAGTATGTTCTGTTCTCTGGCTGTGTAAGCCAGGTACAGGGGTATACCCAGGGATGCGAAGACTATGCCAAGGTATGTCCTGGAGATCATCGAGATGGCAATCCCGACGGCGAGTATTATGCCGATCGCGCTTCCGGTTTTCATGCTCCCACCTGCCCCTTCACTATCGTTCTCCGTCTTTTAAACCTTCCCCGTGCCCACTGTGGTGCCCTGAGGTTAAGCTTATATACTTCTGGGTTCATTATAGAACGGTGATAGCGTTATGAGCAGTATCGAATGGAACCACGAGACCTTTTCTAAGTTCGCCTACTTGGACGACCCTAGGATAAGGGGAAACCTGGTTGCCTACACCCTCACCAAGGCTAACATGAAGGAAGACAGATACGAGAGCATCGTCGTTGTTGAGAATCTGGAAACCGGGGCGAGGCGCTTCATCGAGAACGCCTCCATGCCAAGGATTTCGTCCGACGGCAAAAAGCTCGCCTTCATGCGCCCCAACGAGGAGAAGAAGGAGAGCGAGATATGGGTCGCTGACGTTCAGACCCTGAGCGCAAAGAAGGTTTTGAGCGCTAAAAACGTCCGCTCGATTCAGTGGAACGACGACTCCCGGAGGCTCCTGGTTGTGGGGTTCAAGAGGAGGGACGACGAGGACTTCGTCTTCGACGACGACGTTCCCACCTGGTTTGATGGCATGGGCTTCTTCGACGGCGAGAAAACGACCTTCTGGGTTCTCGACACTGAGAGTGAGGAGGTAATAGATCGGTTTGAGAAGCCGAGGTTTTCGAGCGGAATCTGGCACGGCGATTCCATAGCGGTCAACGTTCCCCACCGCGATGGGAGCAAGCCAGCACTCTTCAAGTTCTACGACATCTACCTCTGGCGGGACGGCGAGGAGGAGAAGCTCTTCGAGGGGGTTTCCTTTGAAGCCGTGGATTCCGACGGGAAAGTCATCCTCCTGAGGGGTAAGAGGGAGAAGAAGTACCTCAGCGAGCACGAGTGGCTCTACATCTGGGACGGAGAGCTCAAGCCGGTCTACGAGGGCCTGCTCGACGTTTACGGCGCGAAGCTCGATGGGGGAAGGGTCTACTTCCTGACGCCGGACGCGGGCAGGGTGAACCTCTGGCTCTGGGATGGGGAGGCCGAGAGAATCGTTGCCGGTGACCACTGGGTATACGGCTTCGATGTCCACGGTGGCAGGGCGGTTCTGCTGATAACGACCGCGACGAGGGTTGCCGAGCTCTACCTCTACGACGGCGAGCTGAAGCAGCTCACCGACTACAACGTGCCGATATTCGAGAGGCTCAAGACCTTTGAGCCGAGGCACTTCCGCTTCAAGTCCCTTGACCTTGAGATAGACGGCTGGTACCTCAAACCGAAGCTGAAGGAGGGGGAGAAGGCGCCGGTTATAGTCTTCGTCCACGGCGGGCCGAAGGGTATGTACGGTTACAGGTTCGTTTACGAGATGCAGCTGATGGCGAACAAGGGCTACTACATCGTCTTCGTGAACCCGCGCGGCAGCGATGGCTATACCGAGGACTTTGCCCTCCGCGTGCTGAAGAGAACCGGCTTGGAGGACTTCGGGGACATAACAAACGGCATTGAGGAGTTCTTTAAGCTCGAACCCCAGGCAGACAGGGAGAGGGTTGGAATAACGGGTATAAGCTACGGCGGCTTTATGACCAACTGGGCCCTAACTCAGTCCGACCTCTTCAAGGCCGGCATCAGCGAGAACGGCATAAGCTACTGGCTCACCAGCTACGCCTTCTCTGACATTGGCCTCTGGTACGATGCTGAGGTCATCGGCCCGAACCCGCTGGAGAACGAGAACTACCGGAAGCTCAGCCCGCTCTTCTACGCCGACAGGGTTAAAGCGCCGATCCTGCTCATCCACAGCCTTGAGGACTACCGTTGTCCACTCGACCAGAGCCTCATGTTCTACAACGTGCTCAGGGACATGGGCAAGGAGGCATACATAGTGATATTCAGGCGCGGCGCCCACGGTCACAGTATCCGCGGGAAGCCAAAGCATCGTGCCAAGCGCTACAGGCTCTTCATCGAGTTCTTCGAGCGCAAACTTAAGAGGTACGAGGAAGGCTTTGATGTGGAGAAGGTGATGAAGGGCGAGAAGAAAGAATGAAGAATATGATCTGGGGTTTTCCCCTGATTTTGGTTTTAGAGGGCGGCCTTTTTCAGGTTCTCTAGGTGTCCCCTGACACTCACTTGGAACTCTTTCAACTCGGGGATGTAAACGTCGTCCCCGTGGATTTCTGCTCCTAGGTACACGATGCCCATCAGCCTGCTGACGCCGAATTTAACCTTGTTGTTTGTTCTCTGCGTTACGTTTCTTATGTACCAGTCCGAGAAGAGCTTTGCTTCCTCGTTTGTTATCATTGGGGGTATGACGGCTGTTCCGGCACTCACACTGGATGGTCTGCTGGAAGACGCGAGTTCCTTGATGTAGCCGGTTGTCATCGCGATCTCCTTGCCAAGGAAGCCGTCGAGCATTCCTCCTTTGGGTTTCATCTTGAATATGTCTGTTATGGGCTGGGCGGCGTATGGAATCGTCGCCAGTATAAGGAGTTCATCGGTTATGGCCTTCCCCTTCTTCCAGAACAGGGAGCCGGTTGTGAAGGTGTAAGTTAGTTGTATTCTCCAGAAGGGCAGTAGGAGTCTTCTTGGAGATCCTACGAGGTTTATCATTGGTTTTCCGCTCTTCGCCAGCAGGATGCTCCTTATCTCTCCCATTATGTCGGTGTACCTTCCGAAATCCTTTGAATCCATGCGGTACCTTTCGGCCAGGGATTTCCTTGCCCTCTCTGAAGCGCTGAAAAACGTCTTTAATCTCGCTAGGGGCTCCATGGGATTCATGGTTGCTGATAATCCCTCTATCAGTTCCTCTATCGCAGCTGTCAACGACAGCTCTTTCTCTATGGCTGGAACCATTGGAACGTACTCCGGGTTCTTTACTGCGGCCTCCTTTGCCCGCTTCAGTGAGTTCCTGCCGCTCTTTATGCGGATGTTGGCGGTCTCTGTATCTCCGTTCATCATGTCCTCTACGGCGGCGTAGATGTGGTACAACCCTTCAAAACGCAATTTGGGGGCTTCTCCGCTTGGAACACCATCGAATGCTTCCGCTATTTTCTTGAAGTTGTTTGAGAGCAGTTCGGGATCTTTTTTTCCTGAGTTTACGAGGTGCACGAAGTTTGAGAAGTAAGCGTACATGTACTGGGCTGCTATGACCTTGTTTACAAATGTTGCGTCTTCATCGACTACGGCCAGAGGTTTGACGCTTTCTATCTTCGCTGCCTCTTCAAAGGCCTCCTTAGGGGAGTCTATATCAACGTTCAAGTGAACATCCCAGTAGGGGAGGAACACTAATGGGGTTGATATCACATGCGCTATTCTGGAGTTCACTTCCAGATGCTTGGAGAGGAGGTCTGGTTTGATCATGGTTATGAATATATTGTGCCTGGAGACGGCGTCAACGGCCGAGCCGGCACTTATGATGTTTGCGGGGACGATGCTCTTCAGCCAGCTCTGTATCTCGAGTTTGAGCTGTTCCATGTACGTCGTTGAGTCTTTGACTCTGTTCGTGTACCCGCAGAATTCACACGTGACGTACTCTTCCCCCTCTTTTGGTTCGGGTAGGGGGGCACCGCAGTGGACACATTTCAGTTCCGACATCTTGGTCCCTCCATTTATCCTCTAGGCATTGCCCTCCAGATCCTCTCAATCTCATCCCAGATTTTCTTTATCTCGTACAGGAGCTCCTGCCTCACTTCCTGCAGCCTCTCCATGGCCATCTCGTAGTACCTTCTGGCCACGGTGTCTGAGGTTATATAAATGGCGGTGTAACATGCCCTGCAGGCCACCACGTAGTCCTCTCCGAGGCTCTCCGGTTTTTCGTCTCCGTACTTTGAGAGGATGTAGGGGGTCACCACTGCTGGCATCTTAATGTAATGAACGTCCTCCCCTTGGATGGTCCTTCCGCAGAACCAGCACTTGGCCACGGTGCCCACTTTGTTGATCTCCTCCGCAACGCCCTCGGCAGAGGTGGCCAGATTTCCTATTTTGAAGTATCCCATCGCCTCGGAGTACAGCTCCACGCTCTTTGATGGGTCGTAAAGGGCCTGGATCTTGGCCCTCAGGAGTTTGGAGTACGCTAGGTATCGGTAGCCCCTTTTCTCGAATGGTTCTCTCATGTTGAAAAACTCTCCAAGCACGGGTTTTTTTGACGAGTTCATCAGGAGCTTCTGGGATATTTTTTCCAGCTGTGCGGCGAACTTCTCCATCTTTCCCTCGTCGCCCTCTTCTATGAGCTGGTTTACTCTGGACAACTTGATCGCTATTGGGAGCTCGGCGACGATTATATCCCCCTCGTTGGCTATCTCGGATGCAGTTATCTCAAATGGAATATTGAAGTTGGTGTTTGGCGGGAGCTTTGCCGCTATCTTGGCCGCCTTCTTCAGGGAGCTCATGTCCCTCGTTGCCACGGAGTGGAATAGATACGCCAGAAGAAGGGCCTCCTCCGCCTTCGGGTTTCCCGCCTTGCTGTAGTGCTCGTACGCTTTTTTGAAATGTTTTGCGGCTTCTTCCCACTTTCGCTGGTTTATTCCCTTTTCATATGCTTTTCTCCACTCGTCTTCGGCTTTTTCCATATCGGATTTGAAGAGTTTGAGCCCCATACTACTCCCTCACAGAAGTTCTTCCAGGAGTTTCTTTCTCTTGGCCTCGTACTCCTCTTGGGTTATCAGGCCCTCTTCATAGAGTTCCTTCAGGAGGGATAGCTTCTCTTTAATGCCTCCTTTTGTAGGGGGCTGAGATTGGGGCTCCTGCTGTGGTGGTTGTGGAGGTTGCTGCGGCTGAGGGTACTGGCCCGGGGGTGCCTGAGGATATCCTCCCCCGAAGAGATATGGTATCGCCACCAGTCCGGCGCCCATGGCCGCCCCCCCTGATTTTCCAAGGGCCCTCATTGATTCGACCACTTTTATTGTTTCAAGAACCCTGGCTTCGTCTCCACTCTGGAGGGCACTCATGAGGGCGACACCGTAGGTGGGGTCCTCGTTTTCGAGCTTCTCCAGGTATGGGAAGGAGACCCCCTGGAACTTTACGTCCAGGAGCTCCAGCCCCTTTTGTTTGAAGCTGTGTAGAGGGTCCCGGCCTTCATCTTCATGGTTATCTCTTCCAGTTTCGTCTGGACTTCCATCACGGAGTACTTTGAGAGCTCCTGGATAATCGCCTCGTTGAAATAGGAGCGTAGGAAAGTAGTGACGTCCTTTGATGTGAAATAAGGCTGGGTTCCCGCCAGTTGCGTGAGGAACAGGACCGGGTCTGATATCCGGAACCAGAAGGTGCCGAAGGTCTGCATCTCAGTCATCCAGGATGCTCTGGGGCTGAGTTTCAGCCGGAGTTTAGTTCCGAACCTACCCATGAACTGTTTGAGTGACACGAAAACTACCCTGGCTTTGAAGGGTGTTTCTCCATATCCAGCCAAGAATTGGAATGCCTTCGTCAGCAGGGGCAGGTTTTGGGTTGTTATAGTGTGTCTTCCGGGTGGGAGGACGTCGTAGACCTTCCCGTCCCTCATAAACACGGCTACTTCAGACTCCTTGACGACCACCATGGAGCCCCAGCGTATATCCTCGTGGGGATAAACCCAGAGAACGTCATCCGGTCCGGCGTTTTTCCACTCTATGACGTTTGTTTTTTGGATCACCATCACCCTCGTCACATAATGCCGTCAAGAAGGGCATCCCTTCTTTTCATTAGGGTTTCGAGCTCGTTAAGCTTCACCCTCAATGTCGAAATTGCAGAACCAAGTCCATCAACGTCTTTTTGGAGTATCGCCGTGCGGACTTCGCCTGTTTTTTCTTTTATTGTTTCTACAATGTCTGTTAGGGAAGCGTCAAATTCCAGAAGCTTATTGAGGTCGTCCTCTTTTACGCTCGTTGTACCCCCTACGGGTTTATATCCCCTTGGGGCATGGAGGATTGACTGTGCGAGCAAGTCACAAAGGAGGTAGAGGCTCTCGATTTCCCTTGCCTCTTCCATGAGTGAGTACCTTACCGCCATCCTGTAACTTTCCCGGAGGTAGGATGAGGCTTCCTGCAGGACTCTGAACGTGCCCCTCCGTATTATGTCGTCGGTGCCCCTCAGTTGCTCTTTTTTCTTGTACCCCCCGGTCTGTTTTAACCCGTTCAAGAAGGTCCTTTTGGACTTTATCGTCGTTCGACATAGGTATCTCCCCAAATAGTTATAACAACATCCATGGTACTAAAAACTTTTTGCTTTATGTGTTAGTTCTAATGTGAGTTGTTTTATATGTAATCTTGCAAAATATTTAGTTGTTTGGTTTTGCTATTCTTTTTAGACTGTTGCTCTTTCCCCTGCGTCATGTAGTGACCTTTCTCTTTTGCAAGCCTCGCCCTTCAGGGCGTGGAGGAGATCAGCAAGGACATAGTCCTCGGTTTCAAATTGGGGGAGAGCGGTAGCGGTCTGATCAACTTCTCAACGACCTGGCTGATGATAAGTTTCATGGCATGGAACTTCAACCGCTTCACGACCCCGAGGCCGATACCAATCCCCGACGCCAAACTGCTGCTCCTCCTTATTTAGCCGTCGATAATTGGCTTTGGCGTTGGATAGTCAAGATCGTACGGATGAGAACGGAGCTCATGGACTGTTACATCAACCTTGAGGCGTTTGAGGAGCTTGAGGCGGTGGGTGGAATCTGACCTACCTCCCTCTCACCGGTTTTCCTGCCACGACGCCGAGCGCTTCCCCTACCTTTTTTATTCCCGTGAATCCCACCCTTCTCAGCCTCTCCATGACGCCCTTCTGCAGGTCCTTTCTGCGGTATTTCTTCCCAGGGTTTCCAACGTAATGAAAGAGCCTTCCTCCTGGCTTTAAAACCCGGTACAGCTCACGGTAGAACTCTTCCCCGTAGAGGTGTCCCGCCAAGGAAAACCTCGGGGGGTCGTGGATAACGACGTCAAAGGTCTCATCGTTGAACTTCCTGACGACTTCGAAGGAATCGCCCTGTATGATCTGGATTTTTCCTCCCGTGAAGAGCTCCCTGCTCCAGGGGTTTATCCTCGCGAGCTCCAGGACGTGTGGGTCTTTCTCAATGGTTATGACGTACGCTCCGCGCTTTGAAGCCTCTATAGCGGTGTAACCGAGCCCCATGCAGGTATCAAGAACGGTTTCTCCGTCCCTTGGCTTCACCGCGTCGACCTTGCTGAGCGTATCCCTTAGCGGCGGCGTGTCTTTGGTCCTGTGCATTCTTATCCCGTTTATCTCTATCGTTGGTGGAATCGTTGGCACGAGTTTGTAGAATCCCTCCTGGCTGGCTATTGCGGCCTTGTAAACGCCCCCGGCCTTGACGAAGTAGAGGTTTCCCCGGTCCCTAGCTATCCTCTCGACCTCCCGTGTACTCACTCTGGTCCCATCGGGAAAGATGAACTCGTCCTCATCTCGTAGAATCAGCCATGATCTTCCGGTTTTGTGCAGATCCAGGTTTAACCTTGCTCCCCCTCGGGTCAGGAGCAACCGCATTGCGTCCCCATACGTCAGAAAGTACACTTCCTCCATTTTTCCTCAACCTTCGTCCAGTTACGTTTTTATATACCTTGCCCCCAATTATTATGATGGGTGATAACCATGACATATAGTGACTCTGAACGGGTCCCTACCGGAGTTAAAGGGTTGGATAATCTCATAGAGGGGGGCCTCCTCAGGGGAAAAACTTACCTTCTCACGGGTCCCCCCGGTAGCGGGAAGACGACCCTCTCGATGCAGTTTCTGATAGAGGGTGCCAAGCGAGGGGAGAGGGTGGCCTACGTCTCTCTCATCCACGATCCCCATGAGGCCGTCAAGGACATTGCGAGGTTCGACCCCTCGGTCTGGGTCTACGTGAAGTCCGGAAAGCTCATCCTTTACGATATGGGTAAGAGCCTTTGGAAGGGCTCGACGAGGGCCCCTGCGTGGGGCAGTGTGCTCTTCAGGATAAAAGAACTTGCCGAGAACGGCAAGCTGAGCAGGCTCGTTATAGATCCCCTGACGGCGATAGATTTCCCGACCGACAATCCCGCCGAGAAGAGGGCGGAGCTGGCCAACTTCATCAGAAGCCTGGAGGCCCTCGGTACGACGACGATTCTGGTGGCCGAGCTCACCGAGCTTGACAGGTACACCGAGGAACACTACCTTACAGATGGTGTCATAATGCTCCACTACTTCTTCGGGGACAGGGAGATGATCCGGGCCCTTCAGATACTCAAGATGAGGAGGACACGGCACGGGACCGGTATGTACCTGATAGATTTCAGCGAGCACGGACTGGTGGTCCACGGCCTGTCGCCGTTTGACGCCGGAGATGAGGGGCTATGATACTAAGCGGAAAGCGAAGGGTAACTCTGAGGGACGTCAGGAACGAGAGGGATCTTGTTAGAAAGGCATATCTTGCGGGCTACCTCCTTGGATACGGTGGGCACACCGAGTGGGCCGGCTGGAGCTCTAGGCTGAAGCGGGCGATATACGCCGAGGCTGAGATGGAGGGCAGGATGAAGGTCGTCGTAACCGCGTACAGGAGGGGCAAGCTCGACGGTGTCAG
The DNA here is from genome assembly GCF_026988555.1 of Thermococcus sp. Lineage (NCBI taxonomy): Archaea > Methanobacteriati > Methanobacteriota > Thermococci > Thermococcales > Thermococcaceae > Thermococcus > Thermococcus sp. The sequence continues at coordinate 11,833 of NZ_JALSLB010000046.1, forward strand.
GGCCAGGGAGGAGGACATAAGGAAGGGGATATACCGCAGGCTGGAGCTTCCTGAGCCAGCGTCGGGGGGAGAATCAGCAGAGGTGATGTCATCCCAGCGTTCTTATGCCCCACCCAGTTTGAGGAGACCCGTTTTCGTGACCCGCCCATCCTTTCTGAGGGAGATCCGCATCATCCGGGCCTCCCGTATACTCAGGCTGCCAAGGTTCATCAGGTGGGGTGATTGAGAAGATGGGGAAAGAGCCGTTATCCTATCTCCAGCTTCGTCCCTTCTTCTGCGTTGGGGGACTTCTCGACGATCAGTTTCTCACCCTCCAGCCGGAGTACCCTCGTGAATATCTCCTCTAGAAGGTGGAGGTACCTTCTGTCCGCTGTTTCATGGTTTATGAAGTAGTAAACGCTCCTGTTCCGGTTCCCAAGGAAGACAGCCGCGAGATCGGCCATGGAGAGTATGAGCCGAGGGCTCATGCCGTGGAGGGGTATCACCCTTTCAGGGTTTACGATTATGGAGTTCACCGTTCTGGTTATTCGCTACTTTTGGAACTTGTGAAATAATTGTAGCGGATAACCTTCCAGCCTCCCGTCTTCATTGGCTGGCCTTCGGGGGGAACGGTAACTCCCCACATCTTCAAGGCTCTAAG
>NZ_JALSLB010000047.1 GCF_026988555.1 Thermococcus sp.
CAGCAGGAATGCAAATATGGGATAGTAAGCCTGCCAGAAGGCTGCGGCAAGGCCGCTTGCAAAGAGTGGTATGATATAAAACAGCAACCTCCTCCGGTTCCTCCTACCAGACGAGAGCGCGAGGCTCACACCAAACAAACTCACACTGTACCAGAAGAGCATATAATTGTCGCCCCTGTAGTACCCTGCCATCGAGCGGAAAACGTGCCCGAAAAGCACGGCTAGGAACAGTGAAGATAAAAACGCTTCCGCCCTACCGTACAACCTCAAAACGGCCAGATAAAGGAAGAGCACCGTTAGAACGCCAAATATAACGGGGGTTACCCTGAAGGAGTTGTAGAGGGAGACTCCAAATACTGACAGGATCCTATAAACGTAGGCCGGTGTCATCCAGAGACCCAGGGGATGAAAATGCCCAATCTGCATCCCCCATGGACCAAAGGCATAGGGGAAGAAGTTCACCCAGCCGTGGGTCAGTCCGTACCGGACGTAGGCCAGATGAAAGTAGGGGTCGTAACCTAGGAGGTACCCGAAGCGCATGGGCAGGAGCCTGATGGCGGTCGCTATCGTAAGCAGGAGGGGAACCGCGTACCTGGGCCTTGCAACGGATTCCGCGAAACGGGAGAGTTTCCTGCCCAGTTCATCTTCATTCATTTAAACGCCCCCTATTTTCTACGACTTGATGGTAATCCTGAGATAAAAGCCTTGCGGATGCCGCACTTTTTTGTACAGGGACAAAGCGGGGTTCAGTCCCCCCTCTGTATCTTCGCGTGTCCCCCGACGAGACTTTTCTTCAGTTCGAGGTTTCTTATCTCACACTTCTCATCGATTATAGAGCGCCATATCGTTGAATTCCGGATGACAGTCTTCCCGAAGATTATCGAGTCACTTATGTCGGAGTTCTCTATCAGGCAGCCCTCCCCTATGTAGGCGTATGGGCCGATTATTGAACGACCAATGATTTTAGAGCCCTGCTTTATAACCACTGGAGGAATTACTTTGGCGTAGGAACCTATATGAATATCCTCCACGTGATTCTCCTTCAGCAGGGTCTTCAGAGCCTCAAGATAACTGTCTGCACTGCCGATGTCGTACCAGTACTCGTCGAAGCGATACGCGTGCACGGCAGCACCGCCCCTTACTAGCCACTCCAGGAAGTAGCCGGGGGCGTCCTTGTTCCCATCCCCAAGATAATCGTCGATCAGCTCCACCGTTTTGGCTGGGAGGGCGTACACCCCCGTACTTATAAGGGTGGACTCCGTCCTGAGAGGTTTCTCCTGGAACTCCACCACCCTATCCCCATCCAGCACAACAACACCGTAGCGTCTTGCCAGCTCCGGGTCGCCAACGTCGTACACGGCTATCAGAGGGTTCCCGTTGTAGTGTTTCAGGAAGTCCTGCAGATCAAAGGAGAATATGTTGTCCCCCGCTATCACAAGGTAATCATCCAAACCCAGCTCATCGACGGCCCTCTTCAGCGCCCCAACGGTCCCGAGCTTCTCCTCCTCATGCAGGGTGTCCTCAACCACCAGCCCGACACCATACCTATCAGCGTACGGCCTGAAGTGAGCCTCAAAGAACCTGTTCGTCGATATGTGCGTTTCCAGTCCGAGCCCCTTAACGTTCTCCATTATGTAATCCAGAATTGTCCTATTCCCCACCGGCAGGAGCGCCTTTGGATGATCCTTGGTGACAGGCCACAGTCTAGTAGCGTAGCCGCCGGCCATTATCAGTACCTTCACAATCATCACCATCGTCCTTTGATTAACATGTTACTTTCCACGTAGAAGAAGCTTTAAAGTGTTTTGCATTACCGCCTGTGGTGATATTGAAGTGAAGATTCTCATCACCGGCGGTGCAGGCTTTATAGGCTCCCACTTGGTGGACAGGTTGATGCTCCATGGCCATGAAGTCAGGGTTCTCGACGACCTGAGTGCGGGAAGCACAGAGAACATCGAACGCTGGCTTGATAATGAGCGCTTTGAGTTCGTAAGGGGCGACATGAGGGACCCCGATGTTTCCGAAGAGGCGGTCGAAGGAATGGAAGCCGTTTTTCACCTGGCCGCCAACCCGGAGGTTAGAATTGGTTCCCAGAGCCCGGAACTCCTATACGAAACCAACGTCGGAGTAACCCACAACCTCCTAGAAGCGGTCAAGGGTTCGGACGTCAAGTACCTGGTCTTCACAAGCTCATCGACGATCTACGGTGAGGCGGACGTTATCCCAACCCCCGAGGACTACGCCCCGCTCGAACCAATAAGCGTCTACGGTGGGGCGAAACTGGCAGCAGAGGCTTTAATCAGCGGCTATGCCCACACCTTCGGGTTCAGGGCCCTGATCTTCCGCCTAGCTAACATAATAGGGGAGCGCTCCAACCACGGGGTCATCTACGACTTCATAAACAAGCTCAGGAAGAACCCGGAGGAGCTTGAGATACTCGGCGACGGCACCCAGAGGAAGAGCTACCTCCACGTGAGCGACACCGTTGAGGGTATGCTCCACATCTTCGAGCACTTCAGGGGGAGCGATAAGACGGTGGACTTCTACAACCTCGGCAACGACGACTGGGTAACCGTTCTGGAGATAGCGGAGATAGTGAGTAATGAAATGGGACTCAGTCCTGAGTTCAACTTCACCGGAGGCGTCGATGGGGGCCGCGGCTGGAAAGGAGACGTCAAGTTCATGCGCCTTGACATCAAGAAGGCAAAGAACACAGGCTGGAGACCGGGGCTAAGCAGCTACGGGGCCGTCTCAAGAACCGTCAGGGAACTCCTTTGAACCCCTCCTCCCCCTCCTAGCTCACCTCTCACAGCGTCGAACCTCTCTCAAAGCTCTTTGGATAAGCCCTTTGAAACTGCACACAAATCTTCCGCCAGAAATGGCCGTTGTGGTGGGCCCGCGGGGCTTCGAACCCCGGACCTCCCGCTTATCAGGCGGGCGCTCTGACCAGGCTGAGCCACGGGCCCAAGAGAATTCTGGTGCCCGGGCCGGGATTTGAACCCGGGTCGCGGGATCGAGAGTCCCGCATGATTGACCGGGCTACACCACCCGGGCGCGTCCAATACCATAGAACCGAGGTCGCTTTAAAAAGTTTTCGGTTACTTCTCTCCAAGCTCCCCTTCGATGGTCTCAATCTCCGCATCAAGCACCCCACGAATCTTCTTCAGCAATTCAAGGTACTCCAGTATAGTTTCCCGGCTCATCCTCCTTTCGTACCCGTGACTCTCGAGTTTATCCTTCAGAGCCTCATGGTACTCAAGGGCGGTGTACAGCACCCTCAATGCAAGGTCATTTGACTTTTTAAGGTACTCCCAGCCCTTCCCGGTTAAACTGTACTTGACACGACGCACCCTACCTCTGTAATCCTCTCTCGGCTCAATTAGGCCCTCCTCAACCATCTTGTTGAGTATCGTGTACAGGTTGCTGTGGCTGGGCTTCCAGAGACCGACCGCAAGCCTCTCAAGCTCCTTTAGAATCTCGTAGCCGTGAGCCTCGCCCTTAAGCCCCACGATGACAAGAATTATGTCCTTAAGGGGCACCGTGAACAGTCCCTTTATTATCCTCCTCTCAACATCCTTTCCCATACCAACACCTCTAAACACGTATCTGTCCACAACTCTTTTAAACCCTTTCTCTTGAAGACATGTCGTAATAAGACATGTCATTAAAAAGAATGTCGTTGGTATTCATGTCGAAAAACGTCCTAAGGTGATGAAGATGGCTTGGAATGAATGGATAGCAAAGCACGCAAAACTCGTGGTCGCTGTGTGGATAGCGGCGATAATACTGGCGACTCCACTGGCCGCCAGGCTGAACAACGTCACGAACTACAGCATGAACCAGTTCCTGCCAAAGGACGTCGAGTCCGTCAAGGTGATGAACTCCCTCAGCGAGCAGTTCCCAGAGTTCGCCGGCAGCGAAAACCAGACCTACCTGCTGATAGACGGCATAAACGTAAACGACGAAAGGGCTAGGAACGATTACTACAGGTTCAAGGCCTCGGCCACAAGGTACGGTTACAACTTCACCTCCTACTACGACGCGCTGGACCTCCTCACAAACAAATCCTACGAGGTCGCACTCAACATCACCAAACTGACGGCCAACCTCACAGGCCAGCTTTACGAGAGCACGGTCGAGATGAACCGGACGTACGGCACACTGCTCAACAACCTCACGGAACTCGACAGAAGCGTGGAGTCCACCAGAGAGGCCATTAAAACAGCCGCCGAGGCCTACCTAAACCTCACCACCAACCTCAGCGAGGCCTACACCAGAATGATGATGCTCAGAAGCGCCCTGAACACGACCGATGCCGCCTACGTGGAGCTCAACAGGAACCTCACCGAGACATACGACATGCTGAGGAACGTAAACTCCACCATGTACAGGATCAACGCGGGATTATACACCCTCAACTCCACCTACGGGAAGGCCTACCTTGGCAGCATAGCCGTCTACCGCGCCCTTGAAGGAGAAGGAGCCTACTCCTCTGGATCACTCTCCCCCGATACAGCAGAGGCCATCGCAAACTCCCTGAACGTAACCCCACAGTTCGTTTACACAGTCTTCAACGCTACATACCCAGTTTATTCGGCGTACGGGGCCCAGGGAATAACCGATGCCCTCCTGGCGAACGTTACGAGGGGAATTGTCCTGGCTGGAGTGAACGACACGACCGAGAAGGAACTGGCCGAGGCCTACTCCTACGCCTTTTACCTGGGCGTCAAAAACACAGACGAGGAGCTTGGGAGCTACCATGCCATTGAGAGCATGCCGGAGAGGGTAATGGAGTCCACCGTTGGTAAAATAGCCTCCTCCGCCCTGGAGAACACCCCCAGGGTCGTACTCACCAGCGGTCAATCAATAAACCTCCCCGGATTCGGAAGGGTTGAGCCGGAACTCCTCGCAGAGGTCATCAACGCTTCTATAACGCTGGGCCCGAACCCCTCCCCTGAAAAAGTTGAATGGACAACCTCAGAATTCGCCCTCTCCTACATACGCTCCATCATGCCCAACAGCCCACTCCTGTCCCTATCCGACCCGAAAGAAGTCCTGCTCATCCTCCTCCGCAACGGCCCCACCAGGAAGCTTGAGGCAAGCCTTCTACGGGCCGGGGCTCTGAAGATGGCAGACAACGAAACCGCCCCCGTAGTGCCCCTGATCGTGAACGTCACAATGAACGCAGACCCCAGCGCCTCCGGAGTTCTCAGCACCAACAGCACCGCCCTTGAAGACGCCACCGTGAGTGCCATGGAGAGGATCATGGCGTCGAGAGGGATCTCACTGAGTGAAGAAGCCCTGAAGGCACTGTACGAAAGCGGCGGTAGCGTGGACTCAATAGGCAAAATAGCCGAGAACCTGATACGGTCAAAGCTCGTTGAGACGCTGAGGAACAGGAGGGTCCCAGAACCGGAGAGAACCGCGGACGCGATAGTTAATGCCGCTCTCAAAGACCCACAGGGAATAGCCAACGGCACCGCGCTGGAGAACACCACCGTCAATATCGTCGTAAGCCTCGCACCCTCCAACATGACTTCTCTGGGCGACGTGGTTAGACGCCTCTACGAAGGGGAGAGCGTTGAGGCCGTTGCCGGCGACCTCTTCCTCCAGGGGGTTCAAGAGAAACTGAAGAGCGAGGACATCCCGGCGGCCGTCAGGGACAGAATAATGGACACGGCCAAGCTCATCCCCGACGAGTACCCTCTGACCCAGGCCGAGGTGGAAAAGCTCGTCCGTGAAGACTCAATGGGCCTCATCTCCCGGGAACTATCCAAAAATCAGTTCACAAAGAACGTCAACGCGAGCCTCGTCGTGAACATAGGCATGAAGTTCAGGGGGCATCCCTACGCGATAACAAAGAACGACGTAAAACCAGTTGCCGACGCGATATACGGAAAGCTCTACTCAACCGCAGAACCCTTCATAAGCATGCTGAAGAGCAAGGACAACCGGACCCTCATGATAATCTTCGTCCCCAAGGGACTTCCCCATGAGAACGATATCGAAAAAGCCTCCCACGCTCAGTACGACAACGCCATCGGTGCTAAAAAGCTTGCCCTTGAAACATTCGGCAGGGACTACAGCGGCGTAAAGGCCTACGTCACCGGAACACCGGTTCAGACCTACGAGGCCATCAAGTACGGAAAGGAGGACAACGACAAGACCACCAAGTTCAGCGTCCTGGGTGCCTTCCTCGTCCTGCTGGCACTCATGGGGGCAGCCCTCCTCGCGACGATACTGCCCTTCACGGGCGTCGCCACCGCAACCCTAACCTCCCTTGGGGTCCTCTACCTGCTGGCAAAGGGCGACCTGGTGAACATAGGCAGCTGGGCCCAGATGCTGACCGTAACCACCGCCCTCGGCCTCGGCATAGACTACTCGACCTACTACGTCCACCGCTTCAAGGAGTTCATCGCTGAGGGCTACGACCATGAAAAAGCGGCCTCTGAAGCCCTTAGAAGGGCAAAAGATGCCGTCCTCGCCAGTGCTTCAACGGACATCATAGCCTTCGCCTCCTTCGTCCTCGCATACGAGTTCCCGATATTCAAAACAATAGGACTGATAGCCCCACTGGCCGTTATAATAGTCCTCATAGCCTCCCTAACCTTAATCCCCGCAATAACCGTACTAATAGGCGACAAACCGATCTTCTGGTGGCCCAGACACATCAAACACGTCCAGAACATCAACATCCACGAGAGAAGCAAGATAGCCGAATGGGTGACCAAACACGCCAAAGTCGTTGCCCTAGTGTTCCTGCTGATAGCGATTCCAGCCGCTTACAACTTCGCCAACTTCAACGGAACCCACGACGTCAAGCTCTTCATCCCCAAAGACAGCGAAACCTACCACTTCCTCAACATAGCCGACGAGAAGGTCGGGGCCGGCGTCACCTCACCCACCTACGTCATCGTGGACCTCGGTCACCCGGTGACCAACTCAGACCTCAAGACCATAGAAAAACTGAGCAAAGACATAGCCTCGATTAACGGCGTCGAGCACGTCTTCTCCCCAGCAATGCCCTACGGAACCCACGTGGACAACATGAGCATTGATACAGTAAAACAGCTTGGAGGGGACAAGTACATCTCCACCGATGATCACAAAATCCTCATAGAAGTCATAGGGAAGTATTCAGCCACCGACGACCGCTCAAAGGACATGGTAAAGGACATCAGGCACTACCTCAAGAAAGAGGAGGCCGAAGGAGTTATCAAAAGTGGAAAAGTCGGCGGAAACACGGCCCTGGCCCTCGACCTCAGCAACCTCATCAACAACGTCTTCTGGCACAGGATATTCCCGGTTGCCCTGCTGCTCATGTTCCTCTCCCTAGTCCCAACCCTCAAAGGACTCCCAGCAGTGCTCTCCACAATGGCCACCATAGCCACGGGCGTCCTCCTCAGCATCTGGCTCTCAAGCTGGCTCTTCGAGAAAGTCTTCAACCAGAGTGTCATGTGGTTCCTGCCCATGATGGTGTTCATAGTCCTCATGGGGGTCGGCATAGACTACAACAGCTTCTACCTGGTGAAGGCCAGGGACGAGTTCGAGAGGAGAAGCCCGAGGGACGCACTCATAGTCGCCGCCGGAACCATGGACACCCTCGTTATAGGCCTCGCGGCCGTCCTGGCAACCACCTACGGGGCCCTCATGACCGGCGCCAGCTGGGGCATCAGGGAGATAGGCTTCGCCCTAGCTGTTGGAGTTTTACTGACGAGCTTCGCCGCCGTTTACTTCCTGGGCCCCGCCCTTATGGAACTGGCGGGAGACAAAGCCTGGTGGCCCCTTCACAGGGTTGAAAAGAAATGACCAATTTCCTTTTCTCTTTTGTTTCAGGAACTCCCCAGAAGACCAGCATGGAAAGATTTATAAGCCAACTCCAGCAATGCCCCCCAGTGGAAAAACCACCTTTCTCGGAGGTGTTAGCAGTGGAGATGAAGTTAGAGGTACCCGTATGCACATCATGTGGAAAGGAGATAACCCCAAGAGAGCACGCCACTCACTTCGTCTGCCCCAACTGCGGCGAGGAGATAATCTGGCGCTGCGAATCCTGCAGAGTTCTCAGCGTGCCCTACAAGTGCCCCAAGTGCGGCTGGGAAGGACCATGAATCAGGAGGTGAAAAAATGAGCGACTTCAACCTCGTTGGCGTCATTAAAGTCATGCCCACCGACCCCGGAGTCAACCTCGACGAACTCGAAGGAAAGCTGAAAGAAACCCTCCCTGAGAAATTCGGCCTCGCCAAAGTTGAGCGCGAGCCGATAGCCTTCGGCCTCGTAGCCCTCAAGTTCTACGTCCTCGGGAGGGATGAGGAAGGCTACTCCTACGACGAGGTTGCCGATCTCTTTAGAGGGGTCGAGAACGTCGAGAGCGCGGAAGTTGAGACCGTTTCCAGGATTTGAACCCTTCCCTTTTCTCCTTAATATCCACCAACTTAAATTGCGACGGCCACACAAGAAATTAAAAGAAATGCACCTTACATTCTCAATTCAAGACTCAGCTTCGGCTTCCTCCACCCATCCAGAATCTCCCTCAACTCCTCGTTCTCGACCCTTGAGTAGAGGTCATCAAACCTCCCCTTTGCGTCTTCATCCCCACCCTTCCACCGGGCCAGCTCACCGACTGCCTTGAAGAAGTACTTGGTGTCATCCTCAAAGAGCTCCGCGAAGATGCCCACATTATCCGCGACAACGCTATAAGCCCCCTCGTTAAACAACCCCTCTATAAAGTCCGTAAGCGTGTCGAAGACAAGCCCAAACAGCTCATCACTGTCCTCCAGGGCCTTGAGAAGCGCGTCCCTGATGGCTAGGAACGCCTTCCTGTAATCCTCCCGACCAGCCCACACCTCGGCCTCTATGAGTTTGGCGTTGGCCTCCACCTCGTTATCACGCGGGCTCTTGTAGATTTCCCTGAGGAACGCCTCGGCCTCGTCGTAGTTCCCGAGTTCGTAGTGAAAATGCGCCAAATCCAGGTAACTTATAAGCAGGTTCCTCCCGTCACCGATCCTCTCGAATATCTCCCTGGCCCGTTCCATGAGCTTCAGGGCCTCCCCGTAGTCCCCAAGCTCGTCTCGCACTATCGCCATGTTGGCCAGCGTGAGACCTATCTCCTTCTCGTTTCCGAGGCCCTCCTCAAGCTCAAGAAGGGCCTTATATGTCTCCAGAGCCTTCTCAGGCATGCCGAAGTGGTCGTAGGCATCCGCCAGGTAGTAGAGGGCAGTTGCATGCTCCTCAGGGTCATTCCTCCTGCGCTCCGCCAGCTCCCGGTAGAGCTCAATGCCGCTCTCCACATCGTCGAGGTGCGCGTAAACATGCGCTATCTCGTGTGCCAGCTCGTAGGGATCGTCGCAGTCAACGACGGCCTCCTTAAGCCTCTCCAGCTCCTTCCTCAGTGTCTCCTCATCCTCGATGCCCTCGATGTAATCGTCAAAAAGCTCAAGCAGCTTCTCACAGTCCTTCTCGCTCAAAGCCTTCTCCCACTCCTTTCCGAGCTCCGTTTTCCATCACCTGATTCCGGTTCGCCGGACGGGTTAAAAAGGTATGGTCCCGTCTTACCGGTTTAAACTTAAACTTTACGTTACACACCTACCGTTTTAAAAAGCGTTAAAAATTCCCGCTTTGATTTCTGTATGGTAATACTAATAGTCAGATTAGTAGCACGATTGGTGGTGAAATTGATGAAAAGTGGCAAAAAGATCCCGGCACTGCTCCTGCTTTTGGTTTTAGTTTTCAGCGTGTTCAGCGCCGGTTGTATAGGTGAAAAAACAACCACAACTCCATCTACAACCACTCTCAAGCCAACCCAAAATGCTCAGGAACAAACGGCTTCCCCAACAACCGCCAGCAGATCCGGATATCCTATAACCATAACAGATTTCGCAGGAAGGAAGGTCACGATAGAAAAGCCGCCTGAGAGGGTTATCGTGCTGAGCAGCTACTGGGCAGAGATACTATCCATCCTCGGCGTTCAGAACAGAATAGTCGGTATAGGGAAGTACATCCCCTATGATCCCCACGTCCCGGAGGATGTGAGGAGCAAACCTGCTGTCGGCAGCAACTTCAAAGGCCTGAACTGGGAAACGGTTGCCGGCCTCAAACCCGATCTCATAATAATTGACTGGTACGGTGGAAAATATGCCGATGCCAGTACCATAAAGAAGGCCAAAGAGCTCGGCATTCCCGTTATAGCACTTACAGCAAAAAGCGTTGAGGATAACATCAAGGTTGTTGAGCTCTTAGGAAAAGTTTTCGGAAGAGAAAAGAAAGCTGAAGAACTCGCAAGCTGGATGAAGGAAAAGCTGAACGAGGTTAAAGAGATAGCGGGCCAGATTCCAGCAGACAGGAAAAAGAACGTTCTCCTCATAAGCGCCCCAAAAGACATAAACGGTCCTATAAGTGTGTATGCAAACGGTAGTGCATGGGCAAGCATAGTCCAGCTTGTGGGTGCTCACAACCTGGCTTTTGACAAAAACTTTAATACACCATGGCCAAAACTTGATCTTGAGAAGATCATCGCCTACTGGGGAGACAAAGCCGATGTCATAATCCTCACTTCATTCAGTAAAGAAAGGCTTGAAAAGGCGATAAACGGTATCAGAAATGATCCGAGATGGAGGGCAATAAAAGCGGTTAAAGAAGGCCACGTCTATGGGATTTTAGCGGGTTCCAAAGGATTCCTGGACTGGGGACCAAGGATAACAGTCGGCGTTTATCAGATGGCTAACATCATCTATCCCGAATATTATCCGGACTGGAAGCCGGTGGCAAAAGAGCTGTTTGAGAACTTCTACGGGGTTAAATACAACGCTCCGGTAACAGTAATGGATTCAATGGGCAGAAAGGTAACCTTTGAAAAGCCGCCTGAGAGGGTTATCGTGCTGAGCAGCTACTGGGCAGAGGTCATGCACTGTCTCGGACTCGACGACAAAATTGTTGGAATCGATAAGTACACTCCCAAAGACCAGTTTCTGCCAGAAAACATCAGGAAAAAACCCGTCGTCGGGACAACCTGGGAAAAAGCCATCAACTGGGAAACCGTGGCCGGCCTCAAACCCGATTTAATCCTGATGGGGCGCTGGAAGGGAGGCTTTACCAAGGGTGAGCAGGATGTTATTGAGAGATCTAAAGAACTTGGGATCAAGGTTCTTGCATTTGGAATTCCGGACTCCAATGCAACCGGAACAGAAATGCCCTATGAGAACATCAGGATAATAAGAGTGCTTGGAAAAGTCTTTGATAAGGAGAAGAGGGCTGAAGAACTGGCGAGCTTCCTGGAGAAGTACTACAACGAAGCTTTGGGCATAGCGAGCAGGATACCCGCCGATAAAAAGAAGAACGTTCTCGTAGTCTATGGATCATCCATAACAGGGAAATACGCAACGGGAGAAATAAGCATAGCATACAGGGGCTCGGCATACGCTCAAACCGCGGAGCTTGTGGGAGCGCACAACGTTGCGTTCGACTACAACTTCTCAACCCAGTATCCAAAGTTTGACCTCGAAAAGCTCATGGCATACTTCGGGAACAAGACAGACGTTTTAATAGTGGTTGATTGGGACGCAGAGAGGCTCAGTGAAGCTGTGGAAAAGATAAAGAGCGACCCGAGATGGCAGCAGATCAAAGCCGTTAAAGACGGCCATGTCGTTGGGATACTGGTGAGCTCATGGTCGAGAAACGCGGCAGCCCTCTACGGACCCAGATTTGTGACCGGAATCTATGCCTTCGGCCATGCAATTTATCCCGGGTACTACCCTGACTGGAAGCCAATATATCAGGAGCTCATCAAGAGATTCTACGGCATGGAGGGTTAATCGATGAACATGAAGATGAAAAGGCTCCTCTTCCTTTTTCTTTTAATTTCCCCCGTCTTTTCCCTGCTCATAAGCCTGTGTATAGGGTCTTATCGCATTCCGCTTCCCGCAATTATCAACATGCTCCTGATCAAAACCACACAGCTTGCCTCCACGGCCCTGACCAAGATAACCCTCGGAAGATTAAATCTTGATATTCAAAATCACTATCCGGACGTTTATCGCGTAATTCTGTTTGAGATAAGACTTCCCCGGGTCCTCCTAGCCATGATGGTGGGCTCGGCTTTGGCGGTCTCCGGGGCAGTCCTGCAGGCAATATTTAGAAATCCCCTCGTTAACAGCTATATTTTAGGGATTTCATCAGGGGCCGCCTTTGGAGCTGCCCTGGCAATAGGATTCTCCCTCGGTCTGGGCGTTACCCCCTTAGCGTTTGCTTTTGCCCTGCTCGCCGTGTTTTTGACAACGTCCCTCGCGAAGATGGGGGGCA
>NZ_JALSLB010000048.1 GCF_026988555.1 Thermococcus sp.
CTCTGGTTCTGACCGTAGTCCTAATTCTTGGACTGCTCAGCGCAGCCTACAACGGAAACCTGAATTCCAATTTTGTTCTCACGTGGGCACTTCTTCTCGGTATCGTCTGGCTACTAACGGTGGGCAAAACATCTGGTAAGGGGGGACGTTGATGCTAGAGGAATATGTGTCAGGCATCTTATTTGGAATTTCCCTATGGCTGATAACGTCGGGACTTATTTTATACTTTAAGACCCCAAAGACTTTCTCGTTTGTAATCCGGAAAAGTGGCTTGGAAGTGGTTCCCAAAAACGAACTTCCCGACGAAGTTAGGGAATACAAACGTAGACTGGAAGAATCCCTCCGCCAAAAACTCATTGAAAAGAGCAGGAAGGAAGCGAGAAACCGACTCTTGGCTGGAGTGTTTCTGCTTGTGGCTACAGTTTTATTCAACCTCTTTGGTGGTATTCCATGATGCGAAACATAGCAAAACTCTGTATCTTCCTTTTTATTGCCCTTTCGATGGCTTATGGCTTTTATACTAGCAGGTTGTTTCCTTTAACCGTTGGCATAGGACTGCTCGCAATCCTCGAAGTCTCGATAAGAATCAGAACATACCTGATTTCCTCTCCAAAATTAGACAGGGGTGATTTATCGTGAAGTATATCGTCGTTAAGAGGTTTAAAAGTGTGGAAGAAGCCGAGGAGTTTCTCAGTAGTAACAACAGAAGGCATCCCTATGGGCTGTTAACACTCACCTCCTTCCTGCTGGGAAGCTTTGTCTTGTCCCGGCTTTCGCTGGATAACAGCACCAAGAACGTCTTACTCCTCATCTGGGGTGTTCTGGTCTTTGTCCTGCTCCCTAAGCTCTTGGATAAAAAATAATGAATAGAGAGCGGTCAGCTTTTGACCCTCTCAATCCCTATCTTCGCCTGGACCTCCGGCCACTCGACGACGTAGCCCTTGGCCTCCTCAAAGCGAACCTCAACCGCTCTCGTCTCCTTCTTCACGTGGTCTAGGTTCTCTTTGAGTAACTCGCGGTTCTCTTCGCTCGTCTCTATGGTTACGACGATTCTGTCGTTGACGTCCAGATCAAGCCTCTTCCTCATCTCCTGTATCCTTCTCACGAACTCCCTCGCGAGGCCCTCCGATAAAAGCTCCCTCGTGAGTGTCTTGTCGATGAACACCCTTCCGCCCTCGAACTCTTCGCTGACAAAGAAGTCAGGCAGTTTCTCCTCGATTGTCAAGTGCTCCCTTGTGAGGTGGAAGGTCTTTCCTTCGAGCTCGACGTCCATCTCACCGGCCTCATAGAGCTCCATTCCGTGCTCGTTTATCCACGCTATCACGAGCTTGGCATCGCCCTTGAACTCTGGACCAACTTTCGCGAAGTTGGGCTTTATGACGAGCTCGCGCTCGACCCTTCCAACCACAACTTCCTTGGCGTTGAGCTGGTCGCGGAGTATTCTGTTGAGCCTCTCGACGGCTTTTGCAACGGTCTCGTCCTCCGTCTCGACGATTATCCTCCTGACCGGGTAGCGGAGCTTTATCTTGGCCCTCTGCCTCGCTGAAGAGCCGGCCTCGACTATCCTCCTGACGTACTCCATCTCCCTCTCAAGCTCCTCGTCCCTTGCCCCCTCATCGGCCTTGGGCCAGTCGAGCATATGGACGCTCTCAACGCCAAGGAACGGCCTCAGCATGTTCCCGTATATCTCCTCCGCTATGTACGGGGTAAACGGTGCCATAAGCCTCAGCAGGACGTTGAATACCTTCCAGACGGTGTAGTAGGCGGCGAGCTTGTCAGGGTCGTCGCCCTCGACCCACATGCGCTTCCTTATCAGGCGCACGTACCACCTGCTCAGATCCTCGACGACGAAGTGGTATATCGCCCTGGTGGCCCTTGTGAGCCTGAAGGTCTCAATTCCCTCGGTGACTTCTCCGATGAGCCCGTTGGCCCTGCTGAGTATCCACTTATCTTCTTCCCTGAAGGGAAGCTCCTCCGACTTGAGCTTGGTAGGGTCGAAGCTGTCGAGGCTCATGTAGGTCGCGCTGAGGACGTAGACGTTCCAGAGTATGTTGAGCATCCTCTTTACCTGTGCCAGTCCCTTCCAGCTGAAGCGCAGGTTCTCCCAGGGGTTCGTCGCCCAGAGCATGTAGAACCTAAAGGGGTCCCTTCCCTCCTTCTGGACGACCTCCTCCGGCCTTATGATGTTGCCGAGGCTCTTGCTCATCTTGTCGCCCTTCTCGTCGAGGACGTAGCCGTGCATCGCCACGTGCCTGTAGGGGACTGTGTCAAAGGCTATAACGCTGGCGGCCTGCTGGGAGTAGAACCACTTGGTGACCTGATCCTCGCCCTCGACTATGAAGTCGGCCGGCCAGAGCTTCCTGAAGTTCTCCTCCGTTCTCGGGTAGTCCAGCGAAGCCCAGCTCGCTATTCCGCTGTCAAACCAGACGTCAACGACGTCCTTGACGCGGCGCATCTCCTTGCCGTTGACCTTTATGATGAATACATCGACGTAGGGCCTGTGCAAATCTTCAGGGCCGATCTTCTCCTCTATGACCTTGAGCTTCTCCTCATAGCTCTCGGGAAGCTCTATCCTCTCGCCGTTCACCTCTATCGCAACGGCGAGTTCGACTAACTCCTTGAAGGAGCCAACGACGTGTATCTCGCCGTCCTCGCTCTGCCATATGGGGAGCGGTATGCCCCAGTACCTCTGCCTGCTTATGACCCAGTCGCCTGAGTTCATGACGCCGTTGTCGTAGCGCACCTTGACCCAGTCAGGATACCAGGTGACCTTCTCGTCGTTCTCCTTGATTATCTTGTCCTTGACCTTGCTGACCTTGAGGAACCACTGGTCGGTGGCGCGGAATATGAGCGGGGTCTTACAGCGCCAGCAGTGCGGGTACTTGTGCTCTATCGTTCCGGCCTTCACGAGGTAGCCCTTCTCGCGAAGGTGCTCTATTATCTCCGGATCGGCGTCCTTGACATAGGTTCCCTTCCAGTAGCCCTCCGTGTAGCGTCCCTCGTCGTCGACCGGGCTGTAAACAGGGAGCCCGTACTCCCTTCCGACCTCGTAGTCCTCCTCACCGTGGCCAGGGGCGGTGTGTACCAGACCGGTACCGTCCTCGAGCGTCACGTGTTCACCGAGTATAACGCGGTGTGCCCACTCGTACCTCTCGTGGAACTCCCTCTGCGCCGGATACTCGTCCATGAGGACGTGGACGTAGCGCACTCCTTCGAGCTCCTCTCCCTTGAACTCCTCGACTATCTCGCCCTTAACACCGATCTCGGCAAGAACGTGCTCGACGAGGGCCTTCGCTATTATCCAGTACTCCTCTCCGTTCTCGGTTTCAACCCTGACCTTGGCGTAGTCATACTCCGGGTGAACGGTAACCGCTAAGTTTGCCGGGAGCGTCCAGGGCGTGGTCGTCCAGATGAGGAGGTACTCGTTCTCCTTCCCCTCAACCGGGAACTTGACGTATATGCTCGGGTCCTCCCTTATCTTGTACTCGCCGCGGACTTCGTGCTCCGCTAAAGCGGTCTCACACCTCGGGCACCAGTGGAGGACGCGCTTGTCCTTCTCCAGAAGTCCTTTCTCATGGGCCCTCTTGAGCGTGAACCAGCCTGATTCTATGTACTCGTTCTTTATCGTCATGTAGGGGTTGTCCCAGTCCATCCAGACACCGAGCTGCCTGAACTGTCCGGTCATTACCTTGAGGTTGTTGAGGGCGAACTCCTTGCACTTCTTGATGAAGTTGTCGACGCCTATCTCCGTCTCGATGTCCTTCTTGGTCTTGAGGCCGAGGGCCTGCTCGACCTTGACCTCTATCGGGAGGCCGTGCATGTCGAAGCCAGGTTGCCTTCTCACGTTGTAACCCTGCATCGTCCTGAACCTTATCACGGTGTCCTTGATTATCTTGTTCCAGGCTGTACCGAGGTGTATTGCACCGCTGACGTACGGGGGCCCGTCGAGGAAGTAGTACTTCGGGCCGTTCTGGCGCAGAGATTTCACCTTTCCGTAGGTGCCCCCCTCTTCCCAAAAGCGTTCGACCTTCTCCTCAAGTTTTTCTGGGGAGTACTCCCTAAGCTCTGGCTCTTTTATCATGTTAAAACCTCCCTGTGGTTTTTGGGTTGATGGTCACGACTAACTAACTCAGAACAGAATTCAAGCCTCGAAACGGGCGAAGCGAAGGATAAAACACTCCCCCCTCATGGGCATCGGGCAGAGTTGGGGAATTTCCTTATAAGGTTTTGGGTGGGACCTTGCCCCCTGCTCTCTTTTTTTAGGGCATGTTTCACATAGTGTGAGTTAGCAGTTTGAGGGTGTCGTCTTGTGGTTCTCCTGCCTCTCCCAATCCTGCCAGATGGCGTTGGCTATGCCGTAGAACTCCGGAATGTTGTCCAGTCCGGGATCCCCGACGTTTATGACCTCCTTTCCGAGGTACCTGCAGCGCTTCTCCTTGTTCTCCTTCGAGAACTCCTTGGTTCTCTCCTTGATGTACACGTGCACCATCGTCACCACCCCCGTACGTTTTGATCTTTAGATTTTATTAACCTTCTGTTATTAAATATGGGGGTAACCTTATAAACCTCACATTCGATATCCGTCTAAACCTTATCATGATGGTGAAATTGTATGGGTCCCCTCACCTACCTGCTCCTCTCGTTCGCCCTCGTTGTGGTGCTCCTCCGCCTAAAGGTCAACATAGGGGTTTCCATTTTTGCCGGGTCGGTGTTTCTGGGCGTTCTCTTTGGATTGACACCGTGGGGGCTTCTGAAGGCATTTTATGTCTCAACGACTTCCTGGACCACAGTAAGACTCATACTCATAATCGCGGCCATAATGGCCCTCACAAGCGTCTTCTCCCAGACGGGATACCTAAAGATGATGGAGGCCGCCGTCGGGGACCTTTTTCCCAATGAGAAGTACTCCCTTGCGGCGCTTCCTGCGCTGATAGGCCTCATGCCGATGCCTGCGGGTGCCCTGGTTTCGGCTCCGATGATCGATGGGGTGGCGAACGAGTTTGGGATCTCCCCCGAGGATAGAACCCTGATAAACTACTGGTTCAGGCACGTGTGGGAGCATTCGTGGCCTATGTATCAGGCGATAATCATAGCTTCCGCCATCCTTGGGATATCCGTCCGGGAGATAAGCAGCAGAATGTTCCCGCTGACCCTTATAATGATAGTCGTTGGGTACTTCCTCCTCTTGAGGCCCATAGATGCTCCAAGGAATGATAGGGGGGATCTCAGGCGGGGGGCCATTCTCTTCCTCAGGAGCACGTACCCCATTCTGGTCATAGTAGTGATCTCGATAGTACTGGGGTACGATATGGTCTACAGTGCATTTCTGGGTTTTCTTTCGGCTCTGTTACCGCACTTTAGGAACGTTAAGAAGGTGGAGGTGCTGAAACACGCCCTTCAGCCGAAGATAGTTTTTCTTCTCCTTTCCGTCATGTACTTCAAAGAGCTCCTCTCCGTCACGGGTGCCATCGGGGCCCTTCCCAGGACGATTCTTGGACTGAACTTTCCGGTGGTGTTCGTCATAGTCCTCACGCCCTTCGTCGTTGGCCTTATAACCGGGATAAGCTTTGCGTACGTTGGTATGACGTTCCCGCTCCTGCTGCCTTTTTTCACCGACTTCAAGTGGGTGGCGCTGGCCTACCTGAGCGGTTACATGGGAATGCTCTTCAGCCCGGTTCATCTGTGCCTCGTTTTCTCCGCCGAGTACTATAGGGCGGAGCTGGGGAAGGTTTACAGGGTCATGCTCGTCCCCGCGCTCGTTCTCTTCCTGCTGGGTCTTGCTTATATATTCTTGGTGCTCTGACCTGTTTCGGTTCTGGTCTAGGTCACAGGGGTTTGGCGGGTTCCGCCGCGGGGGAGCCTTTTCGTATCTCGTTCCATATTCCCGCCATTATCAGGGCGGCCCCGATGTATCCCTTTAGGGACAGGACCTCTCTGAGGGCTATTAACGAGACTACGGATGCGAATATTGGTTCGGAGGAGTATATCAGGGCGGCCCTGTACGCTGGAACAAAGCGCTGGTAGCGTAGCTGTAGTGTGAACGTCAGCGCAGTTGCGAACACCACCAGGTATATTATCCCACCCCACGCCGCGGGGGCCGTCGGGATAACGGGTTTCTCCATGAGGACAGAGACCGCGGTGGAAAGCACGAAGTTCCAGAATATCTGCCAGAAGGTTAAGCTCAGGTAGTCGTGTCCCCTGAACGACTCGACTAGAACTATCTGAAAGGCGAAGCTCAGGGCCGAGACGACCGTCAGGGCATCCCCGTGGTTGAGGTGAATGGTTGCCCCGGATATGAGGTACAGACCGGTGAGCGCGATCCCGAGGGAGAGGGTGTCCCTCGCCCTGACCCTCTCATGGAGGAGGAAATACGCCACAAAGGGTGTGAAGACCACGTATAGAGAGGTTATAAAGGCTGAATTGGACGGGCTGGTGTACTCCAGGCCGACTATCTGGAAGCCGTGGCCGAAGAAGAGCGTGATACCCAGGATGAGTCCGGGCTTTAGACTTTCCCTTTTTACGAGTCTTCCCCGGAATATGGCGAACATCAGGATGGATGCAAGCCCGAATCTGTAAGCTAGGAACAGAAACGGGGGCAGGCTCTCAAGCCCTACCTTCATGACGGCGAACGTGCTCCCCCATATCGCCGTGATGCCAACGAGTATTAATTCTTCCCGCCGCATGGTGCATGAGAGTCCCGGGAAAATAAAAGCTTATTCCCCGGGTCCGTTGATGCACTCCATGTTCATCGCGAGGAGTATCTCGACGAAACCGGTTTCCAGGTTTTCCCTTATCTTCCCCGCAAGCGGTTTAAACTCCTCGGGGGTGAGTGGTCTTTTGTTCTTCAACCATTTGATTTTTCCGTCGTTCTTATCAAGTACTATTATCTCTCCTTCCGTGAGGAGGGGAACGTAATTCATTTTTACCCCGTACAGTTCCTCTGCAAAGGCCAGCTTCGCCCTCATGAGTTCGAGGTAGTTGGCCAGGTCTTCACCCAAAATATGCCTGAATTCGTGCTCCATTCTCCCACCGTTCTGGTTTCAATGTACATACTTATTAACTTATCGGGCATATATGGGTATGAATGCACGGGGGAAAGGTCAATAAGCGGTTCGCGTTTATCACTTACGGTGAGTTGCATGCAGATGAAGAGGGCCTATCACTTCCATGCGTATCAACCCGGCGATATAATCCGCATCCACGATGGGTCTGGGTGGGACCCGATAAAGTACTCAGAGAGGCTCAGCCCGGTCTCCCTCAGGATAAGGGATACGGACGTTAAGGGTCGGAACTGGACCCGGGCTGTGATTAAGGCGTATGAGCACACGAACGAGGTCTTGGGGCGCTTGAAGGAGAAGAGTATAAGTGTTGACTTTGAGCCTTTTACCCTCTACATGATCCTCCGCTACAAACCGAGGATATACGGCGAGATTGTGGAGCTGCTCGGTGGCCATGTGGAAACCGTTCCTACTCCCCCATTTCATCCCATCATGCCCCACCTGGGTAAGTTTGACCAGGAGGTTCTTGCAAGGGTTTCTTTTGATTTTTATCAGCCTTTCCTGGGAGGATCCGGGGTGGTGGGGTACTGGCTTCCTGAGGCAGTCATAACGAGGGAAACCGCCGGCATCGTGGCGAGATCAAGTGGTGCCGAGGTCGTCTTTCTCCTCGATGAAAGGCAGTTCGTGGGGCTTAACCTCCCTCAGGCGAAGTTCTCCTGCAACACCTACAAGTGCGATGGGGGGCTGGCCTACGTCTTCGGCAGGGACCACCAGCTCAGCGATGCCTTTGCCTTCAACACTCTGGACGTGGATGGTCTCGTTAGGGCCGTCGTTGAGGGCAGGGTGGACGTCTTCAAGGAGAACGCAGGGATACCCTATTTGGTCTATTTGGCCAGCGACTTGGAAGCCCTTCTGTCCAATCCAGCGCAGCTTGACAGGTTCCTTGGCTGGATGGGGGGCCTGGAGGGGAGGGGCGTTGAGGGCGTCAGCGTGCCTGACTTCGTTAGAAAGAAAAAGGGTGGGGAGTACGATTGCCTGGAGGGGGAGTGCAGCGATCACTTCCGGATAAACGTTAAGGACTACTCGAGCTGGAGCGACTACTACGACCTGAGTCTCGACGGCAGAACAGGGGACATGAGATGGCTCGGCATGCGCAGAGAGGATGGGAGGGTCATCGGCCGTTCCCATGGGGGTAAGAAGGTTTCTCAGCTCTGGAAGTATGCCTTCACGAAGCTCTTCCGTGAGCTCAACAGGGCCGTTAGGTTCGGTGTTATCGACATGATAAAGCGTTATTCTCCAGAAACCGGGAAGGGGGACGTTATGGACTTTCTGGTCCGCTACGCCAGGGTCTTCTTCAGGGAGCACTACGAGTACTTCGACATGGAAACCGGTGTTGACTACGTTGTGGAGCCTTTGGGGGACGTTGACCCGACCCTTGCGATGAAGCTGGGGAGGGTGTACTACATCATGCTCCTCGCCAACCACTCCTGTCCGCGCTTCTGGGAGAACATCGATACGCGCGTGACCTTTGGGAACGTTGCGGCGATAAGCAAAGCTCTTATTGAACTGATGGAGGTCTACATGAGGGAGGGACTCGGTGAGAGGGCCAACTTCTTCCTCTTCGAGTACATGAAACTCCTGGCCTTTCCCCAGCTCTACTACGACTACGATCTCTACAGGCTTCAGGGGGTCGAGGGCTGGGAGACGACTGAGAGGGCGTGGTTTGATTCCCTGAGGAGTGAGGTTCCGAACAGTCCCTACAACGTCGTTACGCGGGCGGCCCTGTACACTGGCAAGGAGGCCCTTCCGGATGAGGTCAAGACGGCCCTGGGTATACTCTACGACTTTGAGGGGGCGGTGGCCGATACTGGTCACGTTCCCGGCGAGGCTCACGGGAGCTGGGAGAACGTTGAATGGTGCGAGCACAGGGAGTGAGCTCTCAGCCTTTCAGTCCCCATTTTTTCCTGCTCAGGAGCAGGTAGGCTTCTTCCTCCATTTTCTTCGGTACGTAGTCCACCAGGAGACTTGCGCCCCTCACGCTCTCCCGTATCCCCCTTCCTGTGGAAACCTGATTCTTCCTGAGCAACGCTTCGATGACCTCGGTTATGCTCTGCTCGACGTTTTTTTCCGCGTACAGCCTCTTTCCGACAATCCACACCCGTTTGTTTTTTCTGTAGAAATTTTGCCCCCTCTCCGTGAAGAACTCGGGGCCGGGCTCCACTTTTACCCTTGCCCTGACCACACTGTCCGTTTCGAGCATGATGAACGCCGTCCCTCTGGAGTAGCCCGTGTTCCACGCTAGGACCCTAAAGCCCTCCCTGGATAGGGCTTTCTCAAGTCCCCTCGCGCTCCTCTCAAGCTGGGGGAGGAGGAGGTCGTCTACCATCTCTGGCTTTTTGAAGACCAGCGTCACGAGGTGGGTTCCTTTTCTCCTGAGTTCGGAGAGGTAGTTTCCTCTTTTCTGGCGTCCCGGGAAGAAGAACTCCTCAGACGGATTCTCAAGGAATTTATGTGCCTTGAAGTAGAAAACCCCGTATTTTTCCCAGCTCAGGTTCGCCGCGACGTTCCTCCTTGGGTCGACGGGGTCGATTACTATCAGGGGCCTGTCAGCCTCAGCCTCACGCCTGACGGTTTTCATGGCCATCTCATGCTCCCGCTTGAGCCAGTTTCCGGGGTCTATTATCTTCTGTTTCAGCATGAAGTCCGCATTCTCGAGGGTTTTGATGAATGAGCCGTACCTGATGACGAGAATCTCGGCGAGGTATCCTGAAAAGCCCCGGATGTATATCTCGCTCCCGTAGGCGTTTATCCCCTTCAAAAAGCGCTTGAGGAGCCGCACTTCGTCGTTCCTGCCCTGGAGGTTCTCAAGGATCCAGCGGTTGTGGAGTACCGAGCGGTCAACGGCCGTTCTAACGTCACTCCAGCTTTTCACGTCGTAGCAGGGGACTAGGTCAACCTTCACACCTCTGTAACGCGCCCTCACGTAGGGGTGCTCGGCGTAGGCGATTTCATGTGAGTCGAGCTTCTCCGCTATGGCCTTCCCAAGATTTAGACCTTCCTCGCGGAGCTTCTCCAGTGGGACATCGAGGGGAAAAGCCAGAAACAGGTCAACGTCGTGGTCTCCCGCCAAGTAGGTATCTTTGGCGAGCGAGCCGACGAAGTGGGGCTTAACGTCGAGCCCCATGCTTTCGATGGTATTCTCCGCTATGCTCTCTAGTTCATCCATCAGACCCTCCAAAAAGACCCTTTCCTCGTCCGTCGGATGTATTTGCTGGAGAACGCTCTGAAGCACGACCTCGACGTCCATTTTACACCTCACTCCGCGAGTTCAAACCTCGCAACGGTCTCGTAGATGGGCCCCTTCGGCGTAAGTGTGCTCTTCTTCAGGTCTACAGCCTCGACATCGAACTCCCCGAAGTCCTCGTTCGCCAAATCCTTCAGTGCCATCGCCAGCTTGACCTTATCTCTGACAAACTTCACCCTGCCGATGGTTATGTGGGCAACAAAGTCCTTGTCCTTCTTGAAGCCGAGCCTCCTCATCTCGCGCTCGACGTCATTCGCTATAGCCGTTATCTCCTTGTCGTTCTCTATTCCGGCCCAGATTACGCGAACGTAGTTCGGGTTCGGGAAGACTCCTATACCTTTAACGCGAACGCGGTGCTTTTTGTGCCTCCTCGCTATCTCCGCGAGGGCCTTCTTGACCTCCTCCGCTAAAGCTTCGTCAATTTCGCCGAGGAACTTAAGCGTGACATGGAGGTTTTCGGACTCGACGAACTTTATCTTGGCAGACTTGTTACCTACCCTCTCCTGGGCCTTTATGAGGTTGTCGCGGACTTCGTCGCTAACCTCAATTGCTATGAACGCCCTCATACCACCACCGAGGAAAGTTGGGGGAGGGGGTTAAAGGGATTTCGAATTCTTGAAAATGAACTCTTCACCCTCCTAAGAGCCACATCAGGATGAACGTTATTACTCCGATTTCCCACATGGTATCCAGTGGTAGCCCTTCCAAACGTTTTGACTTTGTGTGCTTTAGGACAAATACAATTAAAATAAAAGAAAGATTAGGAAATCCAAAATTGTCCTGTAGTTCATTTTCCCACCTCTGGCTTAACTTTCGTTTTGGAGTCAAGGAAAAATTAATAATGGCGGTAACTGAGCCATAAACCAAAAAGAATCGCCCCAAAAAACAAGGCGATAGCAGCCCACATCTGCTTAGTATGGTCTTTTGTCCGTAATCCCAATATTCCGAAAGCAAGGGAATAAATGAAAAAGAAAACTCCAACGAGTACATCCATCGTGTTTGCGTTCAAGGGCATCACCTTAGTTATGCCATATTATTGTCTGTCCCAGCACGTACTCCACGTAGATACCCTTATGACCACCTAATGCATCTATCGTATAAATAACTGTCGCGCTGGCCATCAATGCTGCTGCCGCTATAAGGGCAATGCCTGCAGGAACCCCAGTATAAATTAAATATGCTGCTATCGCACCAGCTGTGGCTGACCCCTTCTCCAATATACTAACGATATCTTGTGTTTCCTGTTCAGTGAATACAACTTTCCATCCCCACCAGTGGTGCTCAAATGATGCGTCTGGATGTATCATGCCTCCTTTGAACGGAGCTGTGGAGACGGGCCGGTAATAGGTTGTTCTTTTGAAGGGCTGGGACAATTCTTGTATCTCACTCTTATTGTAACTGTAAGTCTGGGATCTGCCATCCGTTACGGTTTTAACCACAACATTGTTTTCAGTGGTCTTTATAACCTGAGAGAGGCTTATGGATTTCCCATCGTAGATGCCCACTATTGATCCCTTGGGAGTATGTATGGTGAATGCATAGTATGAACTGGCCTTATAGCCCTGAATATTTTCAATAGAAATCTCAGTTCTTGGTATTCCCAAGGCCGGGAGTTCATCTGAGACTATGGACAGTATCTTTGATTTGTCTGTTTTAGATAGAGGGGATACTCGGAGCTGAATTGGTGTGTACTGGTTTTTTGAAACCACAGCGGTTGCGCTTGCACTTCCTGCGGTCACTCCGACCATCAGCAGTCCCAGCAGGACTGCCAACAGGGGCTTCCACCGCAAGTGGTCCACCTCCATGGGTTGTCTGCACTCAATACTGTGCAACTTTCCCTTATAAATTTTCCGTTTACTCTAAGTAAGATTTCTTC
>NZ_JALSLB010000049.1 GCF_026988555.1 Thermococcus sp.
CCATTTCCCCTGTATTTTGCATTTGCATGATGAGTCGCCCATTTCCCTCGATCTGGAAAGCTCCATACGGTCGTTGTTTCAAGCTTGAAGTTCTGAGGCTGAAATATTTTGATTGGGATGGGTTCTCCAATGTCTATTCTTTGATTCTCTATAATGACGTGATCGTGCTTTTTTATGAATTCCAGATATTCCTCGAACGGAACTTCTCTCATGGGCGCTCACCAAGTATGTTATATCCTAAGACCTGCTTTTTTCATAGCATTTACTGGGTGCATACCGTTCATTACATCAACGAACATCTGGTAAGGTTGACGTCTTCCATTTTTACCCTGCGATTGAGGATAATTAATGTCCTCTATCTCAAACAATAACCATAGTGCATAAAGGATGTATTCAATAGGATAACCTGGAGAGGTATTTAACAGTTTAAGGGTAACTGGATCCAGTTTTCTCAGGACCTCCTCAGGGGTTTCTCCGAGATATATACGGGTTATTAGCTTGAATAAACTCTGCCTGACCTCTGTTGAGTAGCACAGTTTGCCATAGAAATCAATTATAAAGTGAGCATGCTTAGGTGTAAACTCCCGTTTTCCCCTAAACTTCGCTCTAAGGATGAAGTCTTCCGGGGATTTACTGCCTTTTCCACTTGCTCTAATCTTGAAGTCATTTACCTCGATATCTACCTCAATCATCAACCAGTTTATTCACATATAACATTAAAAATTTTGGCAACCTACTGAAGACCCATTCTAACGATTTAATGAGTTCTCAAATGCTCAGTATGAGTTACAAAATCTATTCATCCAACACCCTTAAAATCCCTGGCAATTATATCCATCCGGTGAACCCACATGACGTGGAAAGACAAGCTCGGACTGGTGCACATCTACACCGGCAACGGGAAGGGGAAGACGACGGCGGCCTTCGGCCTGGCCGTCAGGATGCTCGGCTCCGGCGGAAAGGTCATAATCCTCCAGTTCATGAAGGCCGGAGACGTTTACGGCGAGCAGAAGAAGATAGCCGAATGTGGCGCGGTCATAGAGTCCTTCGGCCTGCCCAAGTTCGTCCACGGGAAACCCGAACCGGACGACATAGAGGCCGCCAAGAAAGCCCTGAAGCGCGCTAAAGAGCTCGTCTCAAGCGGCGAATGGGATATGGTAATCCTCGACGAGCTCTGCGTCGCCCTCGGTTTCAAAATGCTCGACGTTGGGGAAGTCAGGGAGCTCATCGGGAGCAAAGCCCCGCACACGGAGCTCGTCCTGACCGGCCGCTACTGCCCCGAGGAGCTCTTTGAGCTGGCCGACTACGTGACGGAGATGGGGGAGGTAAAGCACCCCTATCAGAGGGGAATCCTCGCGAGGAGGGGCGTGGAATTCTGAGGTGCTCAGCGTTTTATCGTGGTGACGCCCGGTATGTGAAGCCTCACCTCCACCCGCCTCATGGCCTGGATTATTAGGGTCGCGAAGATCAGGTAGATGCCGGCCACTATGAGGTATATCTGGGCGTAGAGGAACGTCTCTGAGGCGGCCACGCTGGCCTTGTACATGAGCTCTGGAACCGCCAGTAGCATCGCCAGTGAGGAGTACTTTAGCAGATAGACCATCTCGTTCGTCCAGCTCGGCAGCATTATTCTGAGTGCCTGGGGGAAGGTTACGTGGCGGATTATCTTCCATTTCGACATTCCGAGGGAGAGGGCCGCCTCGATCTGGCCGTAGTCTATTGAGTTGAATGCCCCGCGTATGTATTCGGCCTGGTAGGCGGCGCTGTTGAGCACCATTCCCAGTGAGGCCGCGAGCACCGGGCTCATGACGAAGCTCGGGTAGTACCTCCTCACGAACAGTGGAAAACCAAAGCCGATTATGTAGAGCTGCAGGAGCATCGGGGTGCCACGTATCAGTTCTATGTAGGCGGTGGAGAGCAG
The DNA here is from genome assembly GCF_026988555.1 of Thermococcus sp. Lineage (NCBI taxonomy): Archaea > Methanobacteriati > Methanobacteriota > Thermococci > Thermococcales > Thermococcaceae > Thermococcus > Thermococcus sp. Next base: position 1,922 of record NZ_JALSLB010000049.1, read on the forward strand.
TTTCGAGAACCTTCCCCCGTAGGTTCGACTGACGGCCAGGAGGAACCCGAGGGCGAACCCGCCTATGAATCCGATGATGGTGAGCTCCAGGGTTACCACCAGTCCCCCAAGGAGATAGCCCGCTATCAATCCCGCATAGCCCATCTCACTCGCCCCCGAACATAGAGAGGTCGGCTATCCTCCGGAGGAATTCCCTTGTCTCCTCCCTCTGCGGGTGGTACAGCAGATCCTTTGGTTTGCCTTTCTCCCATATGATCCCGTCGTAGAAGAAGAGCACTTCATCTGCTGCATTGAGGGCGAAGCCTATCTCGTGGGTCACGACGAGCATGGTGACCTTCTTCTTTGCCAGATCCTTCATGACGTCCAGAACCTCCCCCGCCAGTTGGGGATCGAGGGCGGAAGTTGGTTCATCAAACAGGATTATCTCCGGCTCCATTGCGAGGGCTCTGGCTATCGCCACGCGCTGCTGCTGGCCGCCGCTCAGCTCCGCGGGGTACTTGTCGTAGGCGTCCTCCTCAAGGTGAACTGTTTTGAGGGCCTCCCTGGCCTTCTCATCTGCCTCCGCATCATCCATGCCCCGGATGACTTTGAGGCCTATTTTGACGTTCCCGAGGGCCGTCAGGTGCTTGAAGAGGTTGAAATGCTGGAAGACGAAGCCTATCTTGGCGCGGATCTCTTGTATGTTCACGTCCCTTGACAGGATGTTTGCCCCGTTGAAAATTATCTCCCCCGAGTCGGGTTCCACGAGCCTGTTGATGCACCGGAGAAGGGTGCTTTTACCGGCACCGCTGGGTCCGATTATCACCTTGGTCTCCCCCCTCTCCACGTTGAAGGAAATGCCCCGGAGGACGGGCTTCTCCCCGAACTTCTTCGTGAGGTTTCGAATCACCAGGACGTCGTTAGATCCTGACATTTGCGCCACCCCCAGTGCCCTTTATTCCATATTTACGCCCGACACGTCCCGCCAGGTAGGTCAGTGGCAGGACCATCGCGAGGTAAAAGAGCGCCGCTATCCCGTAGTACTTGAAGGGCTCGGCGGTTATCGATACAAGGTAAGTGGCCTGCCTGGTGAGCTCGACTATGCCTATGGCCAGCGCTATGGAGGTGTCCTTGAGGACTATTATGTACTCGTTCATCCAGGCGGGTATCGCCATCCTGAGGGCTTGGGGGAGCACGACGTGCCTTATCATCTGCATCCGGGACATTCCCAGCGATAAGGCGGCCTCTATCTGCCCCTCGTCGACCGCCTGGATGCCGCTCCTGAAGATCTGCGACTGGTACGCCGATGAGCGTATCCCGAGCCCCACAACGGCGGCCCAGAACGCGGGGAGTCCCACCCCGATGAGGAGGGGCATGGAGAAGAATATAATGAAGTAGATGGCCAGCAGGGGAATGCCCCTCAACGTGCCCTCGTAGACCATAGCGACGTACCTCAATGTTTTGTTCCCGTACGTCTCCATGAGCGCAACCGGGAGCCCTATGATTAGACCCAGGATTATGGAAAGCACCGAGAGCACAATGGTCATCCTGGCGCCTTCCACCAACATGTTCACTGCAACGCCCCACGGGACGCTTTCCACGGATATCAAAACCTGCACCTCCCGATTTTAAAAAATTAGAAGAGGATCACCCGCCGAAGTACTTGGCCACGAGCTTGTTCCAGTCGGGGGAGTTCATTATCTCGTTGAGGGCTTTGTTTATCTTGTTCAGGAGCTCCTTGTTGCCCTTCCTGACGGCTATACCATAGTGCTCATTCGTCTGTATGGTGTAGATGACCTTGACGTTGTACCTGCTGGTGAACATGTTGGCCACGGGTGAATCAAGCACGAGCACGTCAACCTGGCCGTTCAGGAGGGCCTGGAGCGCGGCCACGTAGCCGTTGTACTCCTTCATGGTGACGCTGTTTCCCAGCTTGTTCTTGACGTAGAGCGCCCCTGTAGTGCCCTTCTCGACGCCTATTACCTTTCCCTTGAGGTCGTCGGGGGAACTGACCCGTATATCCGAGTTCTTCCGTACAACTACCGCTTGGTCGGCCTTCCAGTACGGGGCGCTGAAGTCGACGACCTGCTCGCGTTTGGGCGTTATGGTCATCCCCGCTATAACGACGTCGACCTTGCCCGTCTGGAGGGCCGGGATCAGGGAGTCGAAGTCCATGTCCTTTATCTCAACCCGGTCGTAGCCGGCCTTCTGGGCCACCATCTTTATCAGATCCATGTCAAAGCCGGTTATGTTGCCGGTGCTTGGGTCCTTATACTCGAAGGGAGGGAAATCGGCGCTGGTCCCCACAACGAGGACCTTCTCCTTGGAGGTGCCGGTCGTTATGCAGCCGCTGGCGGCAACGGCTAATATCAACACCGAAGCCACAAAACCCGCAAGAACTAGGTTACCCTTCGTGCACATCACCGAACCGTAACTTGGACATTCGCTCTAATATCATTTTCGGTTCATACACTGCTTTCATGACAACCTGAGGAGTTTCTTCCTTACTTTCCACAGGTTTCGACATTAACCGAAAAGCTTTTTAGCTGGAAAAACTTATGATAGTCGTGGAGATTTTAGTAACCATTCTTTAGAAAAAGGGGGTGGTAGAATGAGCGGGCTGATAGAGCAGATTGTTCAGGTTCTCAAGGATCAGGTCGTACAGGACACGGTCGTCCCCAGGAACATCAGGCGGGCCGCCGAGGGCGCAATAGACGTTCTTCTCGACGAGGGCAAGGAGCCCGCCGTCAGGGCGGCAGACGCCATAGCCATTCTTGAGGAGATAAGCGAGGACCCCAACATGCCCATGCACACGAGGACCATCATCTGGGAGGTCCTTGGGGCCCTTGAGCAGGTTAAATGAGCGTTTTTGCTTTTTCCGCTCATAACCCGCGCCCCATGCTGAGGTACCAGAGCTTTGCGCTTTCTTCCACAAGCTCCGCCTTGTAGAACGCCTCACGCAGGCTCCTCCCCACGGTGACCAGTCCGTGCCTCGCCATCAAGACCGCATCGAAACCCCCCATCTCGGTCACGGTCGTTTCCGCCAGCTCCTCCGTGCCTGCGGGCCTGAACGGTGCCACGGGTATCCTCCTGAGGTACACCTCTGCCTCCGGTGTCATTATCGGCAGTTCATCCTCGATGAGGTTTGAAGCCACTATTGAGTAGGGTGGGTGAAGGTGGACTACCGCCCTAACGTCGGGCCTCTCCCTGTAGATCATCAGGTGGAGGCGGTACTCCGACGAGGGCCTGACACCCGAAACCTGACGGCCGTCCATCGTAATCACTGCCACCTGTCCGCCCGTCATTTCATCCATAACGGCGCCAGTGCCCTTTATAAAAATCAGATTTCCCCGCCTTACACTTAGATTCCCACCGAATGCCGCCGTGAGGCCGCGCTCGTGGGCCAGCCGGGAGTACTTTACCAGCAGCCTCCGCTCTATCATCATCTCACCACCCTCACACCGTAGCCGCAGTCCCGACAGATGGCTTTCTCGTCCCTCCACGCGAGTTCACCACCGCAGACCGGGCAGATATGAACGTCCCCCGTGCTCTTCCACCTCTCGTAAGTTTCCATATCGATGAGCAGGAACACCCCATCGCTTCCCTCCTCAAAGCGGCCTAAGACGGGACTGCTCTCCAGCTCAAGGTTCCCATCGTCAACTATCACGGGTTCGATTCCAACGTTGCCCTCGTAGACCATATCATCTGCGGGAACTATCTCGACAACGAACGCCTCAAGCTTCCCGTCGTGGTACGTCACAACCTCAAGGGCATCACCCAGGTCCCCCGTGGAAGAAAGGACGTCCACGACCAGATGCCCGTCCCCCTGAAAGACCAGCGCCACGAGGCTTTCCCCTTCATAGACCCTGGGCCTTCTCCCGGCACACGTCTCAGTGAGCCCGAAGGTTTCCATGATCCCCTTGACTTCGTTCCCCCCGGGGATCCTCCCCCTTTCCACAATCCAATCTCCAATGCGTTTGGCGAGGGGCATCGCGAGGTTAACGGGTTCACCAAGGTACATGATCTCACCACGGCCAGTTCGGGAGAAAAATTTATAAACCTACCCCGGCCACTAAGGAACGGGCACGGGTCCCGCGGTAGCCTAGCCTGGGAGCGGCGGCGGACTGTAGATCCGCAGGTCCCCGGTTCAAATCCGGGCCGCGGGACCACCAGAAAGCTCTTCTAAACGTTCAATCCCTCCCTATGGTTCGGTCAGTCTGCCGGTTACATTTTTCTTTTGAAAGCCTCGCCTTTTAAGGCGAGAGGAGGTCAGAGCAGACCAAATTCCTTATAAGTCGTGCTACTTTTTTGTTAGATGGTGATACGAATGAAGGTTCTCGTGAGCGGTAAAGGTGGCTGTGGAAAGAGCACCATAAGTGCAATGCTGGGAAAGTACCTGGCCAGGAAGGGTTACCGTGTCCTCATCATAGACGCCGATGAATCAAATCCTGGCCTCTACCGGATGCTCGGCCTCCCGAAGGTTAAAACTCTGGCAGAGCACCTTGGAGGGAAGAAGAGGGCGAAGATACTCATGGCTGCAGAGGGTGAAGGGGAGCTCGATGAGGAACTCTTCAACTGGACGCTCCACGATATCCCCGAGGAAATATTAGCGAAAAAAGGCAACCTCGCCGTCCTGACGATCGGTAAGATCGAGGAGGCCGAAGAAGGTTGCGCCTGCCCCTACGGATTTCTGGCCAGAAAGCTCCTAGAGGGCATAAAGCTTGGGGAGAATGAGGTCGTCCTCGTCGATACTGAAGCGGGGATAGAGCACTTCGGAAGGGGAGTTGACAGGTACGTTGACGTTGTAATCGACGTTGCGGAGCCCTCCACCGAATCAATCGAGCTATCGAGGAAGATAGCCTCGCTCAGCGAGAGCCTCGGTCTGAAGCACGTTCTTGTTCTCAACAAGGCCCTCCCCGGCGTTGAGGAGGAGCTCCCGGTCAAGCCCGATGTGGTGGTTCCCTTCGACCAGAACTTCATACTGGACAGCTTGAGGGGCAGGGAAGTCGAACCTATAGGGCAAATTGGGGAGCTATGGAAGATAATTAATGGATGAGAGGGTTCGAAAAATTATTGACGTTTTGACGCTCCTTTCCAAAATTTTTACAAATTTTTGGCAAATATCCTGAATATCTTTTCTAAGTTATCGGCTTTTTGTTGCCATTCAGTGGTTCCTCGCCCTCTGTTTCGGCGAACTACTACTTACCTTTCGGCTTTCAGTTAATTCAGCTTCCCTAACTTTTTTTCGTCATTTGGCGATTATCATTTTGACAATAAACGAAAGAATTTTAAGGAGACCTAATCCCTATCCAGAAAAAACGGGTGGTTCCATGCAGATCGGGGAAGGATTTCTGAAGGAAAGGTACGTCCCCATGCAGGCCTTCAGGGAGGAGCGGGGGAGGTCCATAGAGAACCTGGGGGAGTTCTGGGCAGAGGGAGCAAAGGTTCTCGACTGGTTCAAAACCTGGGAGGAAGTGCTCGACGATTCAAAGGCTCCCTTCTTCCGCTGGTTCGTTGGCGGTACCTTAAACGCGAGCTACAACGCCCTCGACAGGCACATTAAATCCGGCAGGAGAAACAGGGCGGCTATAATCTGGGAGAGCGAGAAGGGCGAAACCAGAACCCTAACATACTACGAACTTTACATGGAGGTCAACCGCTTCGCTTCCGCCCTAAAAAACCTCGGCGTCGGCAAGGGTGACAGGGTCGTAACCTACATGCCGCTCGTTCCAGAGGTAGTCATGGCGATGCTCGCGAGCGCGAGGATAGGTGCAATCCACAGCGTCGTCTTTTCTGGATTCTCAGCTGAGGCCTTGGCAACGAGGATAAACGACGCCAAGGCAAAGGTCGTGATAACCGCCGACTACCTCTACAGGCGGGGCAAAAAGCTCAACCTGAAGGGGATAGTGGACAAAGCCCTCCTTGAAACACCGAGCGTTGAGAGCGTTGTCGTTCTCAGGAGGGAGGGCAACGTCAACATGGTCGAGGGCAGGGATTACGACTGGAGCGAGCTCCTTGACGGGGCGGAGCGATATGTTGAACCAGTTCCTGTTGAGAGCAACCACCCCCTCTTCATACTCTACACGAGCGGAACCACCGGAAGGCCGAAGGGCATAGTCCACTCCACGGGCGGCTACCTCGTCCACGTGGCCAAAACAATGCAGTGGGCATGGGGAATAACCGAGAGCGACCTCTTCTGGAATACCGCCGACGTCGGCTGGATTACGGGCCACAGCTATCTGGTGTACGGCCCACTCACGCTCGGTTTAACTGTTATGATGTACGAGGGTGCGCTCAACTACCCGAAGCCGGACAGGCCCTGGGAGCTCATAGAGAAGCACGGGGTTACCATCTTCTACACAGCGCCAACGGCAATAAGGATGCTCATGCGCTATGGAGATGAATGGGTGAAGAAGCACGGCCTCTCCAGTCTGAGACTCCTCGGTTCTGTCGGAGAGCCGATAAACCCCACTGCCTGGAAATGGTACTACGAGGTCGTTGGCGGTAAGCGCTGCCCGATAATAGACACCTAGTGGCAGACAGAAACAGGTGACTACATGATTTATCCGTCAGCGGGGATACAGTTGCCACCGCTTAAGCCCGGCTCGGCTACTTTTTTGGGTCTCGGTGTTGACGCGGACGTTTTCAGGGCTGACGGAACGCCAGCGAAGCCAAACGAGCGCGGTTACCTGGTAATCAAAAAGCCCTGGCCGGGAATGCTCCTCGGAATCTGGGGCGACGATGAGAGATACATCAGAACCTACTGGAAGCGCTTCAGTAAACCGGACGAAGGTCTCTGGATTTACTACCCGGCCGACTACGCGATGAAAGACGACGAGGGCTACTTCTGGATATTCGGAAGGGCTGACGAGGTGCTCAACGTCTCCGGCCACAGAATTGGAACGGCAGAGATAGAGCACGCGCTGGTTCTCCATCCGGCCGTGGCCGAAGCAGCGGTAATAGGAAGGCCCGACGAGATTAAGGGAGAAGTGCCTGTGGCATTTGTGATACTCAAGGAGAACTGTATCCCAAAGGAAATCCTCAAGAAGGAACTCATAGACTACGTGAGGGAGACCCTCGGGCCGATAGCTTCTCCGGCCGAGGTCTTCTTTGTCAATAAACTGCCGAAAACAAGGAGCGGTAAGATAATGCGTCGCGTTCTGAAGTCACTGGCGAGCGGAAAGGGTCTCGGCGACCTCTCAACGCTGGAAGACGAGGCGAGCGTGGAGGAAATAAAAAGGGCCCTTGAGGGCTTCGAGATGCGTTAGCATATCCTCGGCACCGGGTCCCCCGCCGGTGGTTCAAGGAAGCGCTTCCCACCTATCCCCGTTTCCAGGATAACCTTACCCCTGTAGTCCTCCCTAACCTCACCAATGATGGCGGCATCCCGGCCCCTCTTCGTTTTTCTCATGGCCTCTAGAGCTTCCTCAGCGTATTCTTTGGCAACCACCACGACGACCTTGCCCTCGTTGGCAACGTCGTAGGGGCTAATGCCGAGCATCTCGCCCGCGGCCCTGACCTCAGGTCTTATTGGAATATCTGCTTCCCGGATGAGCATCCCCACGTTGCTCTTCCTCGCTATCTCGTTGAGCGCGTTACTCAGTCCGGCCCTCGTGGGGTCTTTCATGGCGTGGAGGTTCTCCCAGCCGATGGCCTTTGCGACGGCTTCAACCACCTCCCAGATCGGAGCTACGTCGCTCTTCAGCTCGGTTTCAAAGGAGATGCCTTCCCTGTGGCTCATCAGGGCGATTCCATGGTCTCCTACCGTTCCGCTGATTAAAACTAGGTCGCCGACCTTCGCCCCGGCGTCGCTTACAGGTTTTTCGGCTATTCCAACTCCGGCCGTTATGACGAACATCTCTATCGGCTCTTCGACGACCTTCGTGTCGCCGGTAACGACTGGAACCGGAACTTCCCTTGAGGTTTCGTCCATCGAGCGGAGAACCCTCTCTAGGACTTCCATCTCAAGGCCTTCGCCGAGGATCATCGAGTTTGCCAACGCTAACGGCCTCGCCCCCATCACGGCCAGATCGTTAACCGTCCCGCTTACAGCGAGCCTTCCGATGTCCCCACCGGGGAAGAAGAGTGGCTTAACCGTGTGGCCGTCTATGGTGAAGACGATGTGCTTATCCCCAAAGGGTATTGTGGCTCCATCGTCGAGTGCGTCAAGCCCTATTCCCCCGGCGCTCTTCAAGGTCAGGGTCTTCAGGATAACGTCCCTTAAAAGCTCCTCCATTATTTCTCCACCGGCTCCGTGCTCGAGCTTTATCTTTTCCCCCATCTTCAACCCTCCAAATTTTGTTTTGAGATGAGTACGTATCCTCACAGCATCAAGTCCTCCCTCGTGAGGTAGCCCTCAAGGTAAAGCCCCCCGAGGAAGGCCTGACCGACGTTTATACCGTTGTCCCCCCTCGGAACCTCCTCTGTGACGTGGAAGTTCAGGCCGTTGCTCTCGACGGCCTTCCTGACGGTTTTGACAATCAACTCGTTGTAGGCAACGCCGCCGCTCATGACGACGTCCTTTACGCCAAACTCCCTCGCCTTTTCGAGCGCCACCTCGGAGAACGCCCTCGCCAGAGCTAAGTGAACGGAGTAAGCTATGTCCGCCGGCGAAGCCCCCTCAAGGACTTCAAGCGCCTGGACGAAGAGCTCTTCAATCTTCATCAGCTCGCCTTCAACCGGTACCTCGAACTTCAGGTCGTTCTTGCCCTTCATCGCGAAGCTCTCCAGCTTCATCGCGGGTTCGCCTTCGTAGTGCCTCCTGGAGGCTATGTTGAGCAGGACGGCGAGCGAATCGAGGACCCTTCCAGTGGAGGAGGCGTAGGCGAGGTTTATCCCCTTGGCGAGCTGGTTCAACACAACGGAGAACTCGACCTTTCCGTACTTGAGGCTGTCTATCGCTTTTGGACAGCACTTCTCGATTATTCCCTCGAGCTCTTCAACGCTGTAGACCTTGCTGAGGATTCCCATCAAGGCCCTGAGCGGATAGTAGCTAGCCAGGTCTCCGCCGGGGAGCGGGTAGTAATCTATGTGGGCCAATCTTTCAACGTCCTCGTAGCTCAGGTAGAGAACCTCACCGCCCCAGACATTGCCATCCGTTCCGTAGCCGACCCCGTCAACCGCTATCCCTATGGCGCCTTCGAGGTTCTTCTCGGCTAAAACACTCGCTATGTGGGTGTAGTGGTGCTGAACCTGGAGAAGTTCAACGTTGAGCTCGTTTGCCAGCTCCATGGCAAGTTTTGTCGTGTTATAGCCCGGGTGGAGGTCAGCTATAATAAGGTCGAACTCATTAACGCGGAGAATCCTCATGAAGTGCCCTATCGCTTCCCTCATGAATTCGAGAACCTCGACCTTTCCCGTGTTGCCTATGTACTGGCTCGGGTAAACCTTCCCGTTCTTAGCAACGCCGAAGGCGTTCATCAGCTCGGCTCCCACTGCTAAGCCACGGTAGCTGAAGGGAATCTCTATCGGTAAAGGCACGAAACCACGGGAACGCCTTATAACTGCCCTCCTCCCATCAACGAACTTCACAACGCTGTCATCAGCGCGGTTCAGTATCTTCCTGTTGTGGAGCAGGAGGTAGTCAGCTATATCCTTCAGCTCCTCGAAGGCTTTGTCGTTGTCCTTGACCATTGGCATTCCCGGGTAGTTGGCCGATGTCATCACGTAGACCTTGGTCTTGCTCCAGTGGAAGAGTATGTAGTGCGTCCCGGCGTAGGGGAGCATAACGCCGATGGTGTGAAGCCCCGGCGCGAGGTTTTCGGGGAGTGGGAAGGGCTCCCTCTTGCGTAGCGTCACTATTGGCCTCCTGTAGGAGGTCAGCTCCTCTTCCTCCTCCCTGCTCACGTAGGCGAAGCTCTTCACCGTCTCAAGGGACTCGGCCATTATTGCGAAGGGCTTGGCTTTTCTGAAGGTTCTCCTCCTAAGCTCCGCAACGACGTCTTCCCTCGTTGCGTCGCATGCTAAATGAATCCCCCCGATTCCTTTGATGGCCACTATGTAGCCTTTGTCTATCAGCTCCGCCGCCTTCCTCAGCGGGTCGCCGGTGATTTCTTCGCCCTCCTTCGTGTAGAGGCGGTAGCTCGGTCCGCAGACCGGACAGCAGACGGGTTCGGCGTGGTAGCGCCTGTTGAGGGGGTCTTTATATTCACCCTCGCAGAAGTCGCACATTGGGAACTCGCGCATCGTGGTGTTCTCGCGGTCGTAGGGCAAATCCTCGATTATCGTGAATCTCGGCCCGCAGTTGGTGCAGACTATGAAGGGGTACATGTAGCGCTTGTTCGTTGGGTCGAAGAGCTCCCTCAGGCAATCCTCGCATATCGCTATGTCCGGCGGGATTATAGAGTCTCCAGCCCCTCCTCCTCTGGAGCTCTTCTCGATGTAGAACTCCGCAAAACCCTGGGGTGGAATTTCCTTTTTCTCAAGTTTGTCGATCCTTGCGAGCGGTGGCTTTTTCCTGTAGATGTCCCTGATGAAGGCCTCAATGTCCTCGTTTCTTCCTTCAACCACTATCTCAACGCCGGCGTCCCCAAGGTTCTTGACGTAACCCTTCAGATCGTTCTCGTGGGCTATTCGGTAGACGAAAGGGCGGAACCCGACCGCCTGGACGATGCCGTTAACGTGAATTATGTACGCCCTCATGGTCTTCCCTCAAGTTTTTCTTACGATCCGGGGCTTTATAGGTTTCTAAAACCAAAAGTTAAAAACATAAGGGGAGTTTTAAACCATTGGTGTCATGAAATGTGCACATTTTCAATTCCTGCCCCTCTCGCCTAAAACAGGACCCCGTACTTGTAGAATATCTGGCACGTTCCCTCGTACGATACCATGCAGGGCCCTATCGGGTGCCTCGGCGTACAGGTCTTTCCGAAGTGCGGACAGTCCGTAGGCATGGCCAGACCCCTCAGCACGGCACCGCAGAGACAGCCTTTCTCAAGGTCCGGAAGGTTTTCAGGCACCTCCACCCTGTAGAAGTTCCTAATTTCTAGATCTTTCCACTCCATCCTCACTTCAAGCCCCGTGCCCGGGAGAATACCCAAAGCCCTCCACTTCGCATCGACCACCTTGAAGTACTTCTCTATGAGCTCCTGCGCCACGAGGTTGCCCTCGTACTTCACTGCCCTCCTGTACTCGTTCACCACCCTCGCGTCGCCCTCTTTATACATCCGTATGAGTAAAAGAATCGCGAGGAGGACGTCGTTCGGTTCGAAGCCTGCGACCGCCTGAGGGATTCCGTACTTCTCACTCAGGAACTCCCAGCCCTTTACGCCTATTATCGTCGAGACGTGGCCCGCGTCTATCAGCGCGTCTATTCTGCTCTTCTGTTTTATCAGGACCTCAACCCCCTGCGGCGTGAGCCTGTGAACCGAGTAGATCTTGAAGTTCTCAAGTCCCTCATCGACGACGACGTTGAGCATGCCCGCGGTTGGTGCGGTCGTTGTTTCGAAGCCCGGGCTGAAGTGGACGACCGTCCTGTCGGGGTTCTCCCTCGCTATCCTGTACGTGTCAAAGATGGAGTACACGATGCGGACGTCGTAGCCTTCCCCCTTCATATCGGCGAAGCTTCCCCGTGGTGTTGGTATCCTGTACATGTCTCCGAACGTCGTCACTATCATCCGGTCCCCTTCCTCGTAGGCCTTCTCCATGATGAGCTCCATGGCCACGATATCCTCAACGGGCGTTATGCACACAGGACAGCCCGGACCGCTGACGACCCTGACGTTATCCGGCAGAAGCGAGCGGATTCCTGAGCGGGTTATCGTGTCCTCATGGGTTCCGCAGACGTGCATTATCCTTATTTCACCGTCGAGGCCCTTTGCTTCCTCGCGGATTTTCTCAACGAGCTTCCCTGCCACTCCCCTGTCCCTGTACGGAGCAACTACGGATTCTGCATCTTCCATCTCAATCACCTGGGTAGTAGTAGCCTCCGAGGGCGTCCTCTTCCACCTTGAAGACCTCATCCCACGCCGACAGTATCTCCATTGCGGTCTTCTCGTCAACCCGTTCGATTGCAAACCCCGTGTGGATCAGAACGTACTCCCCAACCCTAACGTCTGGGAGCAGGTCGATCCTGACCTCGCGCTTTACCCCGCCGAAATCAACCCAAGCTGTCCCCTTTCCGTTATCAACCTCAAGCACCTTCGCAACCGTGGCGAGACACATCCTCTTCACCGTCCGTAAGTGAATCAACCGCCCTATTTAGGCTTTCTAAAACCCATGGTTTCCAACCCGTCCAGTGAAAACTTCATTTCGATGCTCTCCCCACCGCTGTAGGAGCAGTGGGCGAGGGTCTCCTCGGCCTCCTCCCGGCTCACCTTCTCAAGAACTATGCCGTAATATATCCTAACGTAGTCACCCGGTTCAACGTTCCTGATAAAGTCCAGTCTCACCCTCCTTTCCCTGCCCGCAACCTCGACTACAGCGGTGCCTCCATCCACCTCCAGAACCCTGCCGGCCAGCATCAGGGCCACACGTTCCACCTACCATCCAGGTCTGAAGAAAAGTTTATATATATTGTGCTGACTAGTCAGTCAGGTGTTTCCCATGCAGGAGATTTTTTCGCAGATGGTCAGGGTTGAGAAAAGCGGTCACGGCTTTGAGGCGACTGTTGAGAGAATCAAAAACGCCGCCGAAAAGAACGGCTGGAAAGTCACCGGAATCTTGGATTTAAGGGAGAGCCTTGGGGTCAACGTCTGCATCATCGAAATCTGCAACGCTGAGTACGCGGGAGGTGCCCTCAAAAAACCCGAGACTAGATGGGTGGGGGCGATGATGCCGTGCAGATTCGCCGTTGCCGAGAACCCTGATGGGGTATACGTTTACACAATGAACATGGAGCTCTTCGCCAAGGCGGTAGAAGGTGAACTTTCAGATGTTTTCAGAAGAATAGCTGAGGACGACCATAATATTCTCTCGGACGCTCTCGGTTGAACCTCTTCTATCTTTTCGCACCGTCACGGCCCTTAATAAATGAATCTCATGTTAGAAATCCTTAAAAGGTATGGGTTACAAAACTGTATAGCCGATATGACTAACTGGTCACATCCGTAACGGTGGTCGTATGAAAACCCCCGGCAGAACACGGGATAAAATAGTAAGCGCCGCTCTCGAGCTCTTCGCGAATAAGGGCTTTGACAAGACCACGGTAGACGAGATAGTCAACCGTGCAGGGGTTGCCAAGGGCACCTTCTACCTCTACTTCAAGAGCAAGGATGACCTCGTCAAGGAGGTCGCCGTTGATGCGATGCCAATCGTAGCGTTTCCCTCACTTCAGGACCCGTACATCACGGTTTCCTATCCCACCCTCAGGGAATTCCTTCTGGCACTGGGCAGGGAGTTCATGGAGTTCTACGACAGGAACTACCGTCGGGAGATATTCTTCAGCCTCCTGACCCTGAGAAAACGTAGTGAATCCCTCAATTTGCTCTACCATGAATCCTGTTCCGAGCTCCTCAGGACAGGGGCGCGCAGGATAATGGTCTACACGAAGGTTGGGTTTGCCCAGGCCCTCATCGCCTTTCAGGTATTCCTCGGTTCCCTACTTCACTACCTGCACGCGAGGGAATGTGTTGGTTTTAGCGATGAGGAGTACCTGAACCATGTGGTAGACGTTGTCACCTCCTACCTCAAACTATCAGCCGAAATATGATCCTTCTCAGTCTCCCCCCGTAACTCGCCCTATGTCCTGTGGTACCATTATTGTTCATAGAAGTGTTACCCTGTACACGAAAGCTATATAAGGTACAAGTGCAAAAGCCTTAAAATGACCAGTCAGTCAGTGAAGTTAGAGGTGATGAACGTGGCTGAGAAGCTAGTACCTGTTGTATGCCCATGGTGCTCCGTGGGCTGTAGATTCTACGCGGTCAGTGTCAATGGCTACATACGGCGGGTGGAGTTTGACTACGACCATCCAAAGATTCCAAACATGGGCAAGCTCTGCCCCAAAGGGGTTGCATCGTACCAGTTCATCAACAGTCCCGACAGGCTCAAGAGACCCCTTAAGAGGGTTGGTGACAGAGGTGAAGGAAAGTTCGAGGAGATAAGCTGGGAGGAGGCCTACAGGATAATCGCCAAGAAGATCGAGGAAATCAAAGAAACCTACGGTCCGGAGGCGCTCGCCTTCCTGGGAAGTGAGAAGATAACCTTTGAGGAGAACTACCTCGTCCACAAATTCTCCAAGGCAGTTGGGACGAACAACCTTGACTTTCCTGGACGATACTGTCAGTACTCCAACTCGCCCGCGAGAACGAAGGTCTTTGGAAGCGGTGCCGCGACCAACCCCTTTGAGGACATAGCCAAGGCCGAACTTGTGCTTATCTGGGGCCACAACCCCGCAGAAACGGCCCCCGTGATGTTCGGACAGTACATTGAGAAGGCCGTTATCGACAACGGCGTTGAAATGGTCGTTATAGACCCGCGCTCAACAAGGGGCCATAAATACGCCTCCCTTCACCTGAAGCCCTACCCTGGAACCGACCTGGCCGTTGCACTGGCGATGCTCAACGTGATAATCGGTGAGGATCTCTACGATAAGGAGTTCGTTCAGGAGAGGACGGTCGGTTTTGAGGAGCTGAAGGAAGCCGTGAAGGACTACAGCCCGGAGTGGGCTGAGAAGGTAAGCGGTGTTCCAGCGGAGGACATCAGGAAGGTTGCAAGGCTCATTGCGGGTAAGAAGACGGCTTTCCTGGTAAACGAGGGGATGAACCAGCACGTTAACGGTTTCAACCTTGCGCTCGCGATAGCTGATATCATAGCCATAACAGGCAACATCGGTAAGGAAGGCGTCTGGAGCGGTGTATTCCCTGGAGCCCAGTGCGGTTTCTGCGCCGCCATGACAGGCATAGCCCCCAACAAGCTCCCAACCGGAAAGCTTGTAACGGACGAGGCCGCGAGGGCAGAAGTTGAGAGGCTCTGGGGCTTCCCGATCCCCGATTGGCTAGGTCTTGACCTGACTTCGATGATACGCGAGATGGGCAACAAGATCAGAATGATGTACATCATCGGTGGTAACATAACGAAGTCCGCACCGAACAGCGCCTGGGTCAGGGAGCAGCTCAAGAAGCTCGACTTCCTCGTCGTGCAGGATATATTCCTAACCGAAACTGCCAAGTACGCGGATATAGTCCTCCCGGCGGCGGCCTGGTTCGAGAAGACCGGAACCGCAATAAGTGCCGAGAGGCGCGTCCAGAGAACCTACAAAGCCGCTGAGGCTCCGGGAGAGGCGAAACCGGACTGGCTCATTCTGGTTGAGCTCGCCAAGGAGCTCGGTCTCGGTGAGTACTTCAAATACGAGCACCCGGACGAGGTCCTCAGGGAGATAAACAACGTCATCCCGCTCTTCAAGGGCGCAACGCCCGAGTACCTCGCAGAGCACCCTGAGGGATGCTTCTTCCCGTGCACCGAACCAGGTGAAGGAACCAAGATTCTGTTCAAAAACGGCTTCAAGACCTCCGATGGAAGGGCCCACCTGACTGCCGTTGAGTGGATGGAGCCACCCGAGACCCCTGACGGGGAGTATCCGCTCTGGCTCACAAACTTCCGGCTGGTTGGTCACTGGCACACCGTAACCATGACGGAGGAGAGCCCAAGCCTCCAGAAGCGCTGGCCTGAGGAGTACGTTATGATAAACCCCGCCGACGCCAGGAGGTTCAACGTAAGGGACGGGGACCTCGTCAAGATCGAAACCCGGAGGGGGGAGGTCATCACCAGGGCGGCGGTTACCGACCACATAAGGGAGGGGGTTATAGCCATGCCCTGGCACTGGAATGTCAACTTCCTGACGCTGGAAGAAACGCATCCGGTTACCAAGATGGCCGAGCTGAAGGCCGTAGCGGCCCGTATAAGCAGGGTGGAGGAGTGAGGTGGTCAAAATGGCGAAGAAGATATTCCTCGATTATAATCGCTGCATAGGCTGTAAGGCCTGTGAAGTTGCCTGTGAAATGACCCACGGCGAGGCCCGTATCAAGGTCTTCGAGTTCCCCGACCTCTTCACGGTTCCCTTCAACTGCCGCCACTGTGAGAAGGCACCGTGTCTCAACGTCTGCCCGAGCGGTGCGCTCTTCAGGGACGAGGATGGAGCCGTCGCCTTTGACCCTCTCAAGTGTATCGGCTGTCTCATGTGCGCCGTCGCCTGTCCCTTCGGCATTCCCAAGCTCGACGAGGAGAACAAGATCATGGACAAGTGCGACCTCTGCGCCGACAGAAGGGCGGATGGACTTCTCCCCGCCTGTGTATCCGCCTGTCCAACCGAGGCCCTCAAGTATGGCGATATAAACGAGGTCCTCTGGAACAGGGAAGGGAAGATAGTGGCCAATCTGAAGAGCTCAGCAGAGAGGGGGGAGGGCGAGGAAGCCTACCTCATCCTCTGACATTTATTTTTTTGCATCGAAAACCAATGGTTGAAAACAAGGGGTGATGAAGCTTGAACGGCGAAATATTCCTTGCATCGGCGTTGCTGCCCTTCCTCATGCTGCTCCTCTATAGAACGGAGGGTAGGGTTGCCGACTCCGCGGCTGTAGTGATAACCGGCATTTCCCTTCTCCTGAACGGCTACGGTCTCTATCTGTTCTCTCAGGGGGGCCTTAACAAGGTCTATCACTACGTCTACATCGCTGGGGGGAACCTCGGGGAGGTCTTCGGTTTCAGCGTTGACGTTGCATCCGTACTGATAGGCTTCGTCTCAATCCTCACTGGATTCCTTCTGGTGCTCTACGCGGTTGACTACATGGGTCCGTCCAACAGGGGTTTCCCGCTTGAGGCCGGAAAGGGAAGGTTCTATGCCCTTCTGGGCCTGCTTATGGGATCAAGCATGGTCTTCATTTACGGCACCAACCTGGTCCAGTTCCTCGTGTTCCTTGAGCTGATGGCGATCTCCCTCCTGTACCTGGTGGATTTTTACGGAGACGCGAGGAACAAGGCCCTCAAAGGATTCTTGGTACTCAACCTGGGGGTCTTTCTGCTCCTTGTCGCAGTCGCCATCCTCGGAGGCAACCAGGAGCTCGCCAAGATGGGCGCCCTCTCGCAGTCCACCAAAGACCTGGCTTTTGCCATCCTGACGTTCGCCGCCTTTGCCATGAGCTCGCAGTTTTTCTTCTACTCCTGGCTCCCAGATGCAACAGCTGGCCCGATCCCAGCCTCGGCGTACATTCACACGGCCTCCATAGTTCCGCTGGGGAGCTTCATGCTGTTCAGGGTCATCCAGTACATGGAACCCGGGAGAAACGAGTTCTGGCTCCTGGGAGCGCTCACGGTTGTCCTCATCCTCCTGATGATGGTCTACTACCCGCTCCAGAGGGACGGTAAGAAGCTCATAGCCTACTCAACCATCGCACAGACAGGAGTCGCCTACCTAACCCTGGCTTACGCCCTCGCGGGCCATCAGGTTGGTCTCCAGATCGCGGTTTACCAGGTCGTCAACCACGCCTTCGTCAAGGCGCTGGCTTTCATGAGCGTGGGGGCCTTTGCTTACTCCCTTGGAACCACGGACTTTGAGGACATCAAAGGAATCCGGCACAGCCTCCCGTGGTCGAGCGTTGCCTGGTTCCTGAGCTTCTTTGGCCTCGCGGGTGTTCTTCCACTGGGACTGTTCTTCAGCAAAGTGCTCACGGTGATGGCCACGCACCACGCTCTGGGCGTCGCCTCATGGCTGTTCCCCGGAGTTGTCCTCTTCGACGGCGCGGTGTTCCTCATAGTGATAATCCTCTGGTTCAGGGAGATGTTCTTCGGAGAACCTCATCCAAGCACGGGAATCCACTCGTCAAGGCTCATGGACGTGGCGATGCTGGTGCTCATTTTTATCAGCATAGTAGCTCCGTGGGTCACCTTTGACGTTGTCACGAAGATAGGATTCATGGGGTGATGTGAGATGTTCTTGGAATATGCACTCGGAGCGTTTATCCTTGGGGGGCTCCTGGGGTTCGTCATAGACTACAAAGCCTCCACAAAGGCCTCAAGTTTCATGGCATTAATAGGTTCACTCCTCCTCCTTGGCCAGGTCTACGAGGCCTACACAACGGGCCCGATAAAGGGGAGCATCTTCGGTATCCCCGTGCACGTGGACGGCCTATCCGAAGTGTTCCTCTTCATAGTGGGGATAGTTAGTCTGGGCTCTGCGGTGTTCTCCCTGGCGTACATGGATCACCATGAGAAGAAGGGCAAGGGCTGGGTTTACGCGATAGCCTACAACACGTTCATAGCCTCAATGGCCCTCGTTGTGACGGTTGACAGCCTTGAGTACTTCGTCGTCTCCTGGGAGCTCATGACGCTCAGCTCGTTCATCCTGATCTTCTGGAAGGAAGAGAGAAAGGACTTGGACGCCAGTCTGAAGTACTACATAACGATGCACTTCGCGGACACGATACCCCTGTTCTTGCTCCTGGGCCTCGCCTCAGTCCTGACTGGAAGCATTCACAACCTCAGCTACTCCGCCATTCATAGCGCCCTGCTGACGGCATCTCCTGGGACGAAGGCCGTCTTCTACGCTCTTTCCCTGGTCGTGTTCATAGCCAAGGCCGGAGTGGTTCCGCTCCACTTCTGGCTCCCGGATGCACACCCGGCAGCACCCAGCAACGTCTCGGCCCTGCTCAGCGGCATCATGATAAAAACCGCCGTTTACGGTCTTTTAAGGTTCGACTGGCAGATATCAGGGCAGAACACTGACATTGGATACATCGTGGCGGTTCTTGGAGCGATAACCCTAACAGTTGGCACCCTCTACGCTCTCAGGGAGACCAATTCAAAACGCCTGCTGGCCTACCACAGCGTCGGTCAGATGGGTTACATCTGGCTAGGACTCGGCATTGGAATGGTTCTGATACCCAGAGGGGGAACGCTGGCGGCTGTAGGCGCCCTGGGCATGTTCGCCGGTCTCTTCCATGCACTGAACCATGCGGTCTTCAAGGGATCCCTCTTCCTTGAAGCCGGCGCGGTGGAGTACGCAACAGGTACCGTTAACCTGGAGGAGCTGGGGGGACTGGGTCCGAAGATGAAGGTGACGGCCGTCGCAACCCTGTTCTCTTCACTGGCGATAGCGGGAATCCCGCCCTTCAACGGATTCATAAGCAAGTGGCTCATCTACGTCGCAGGCTATCAGTCGGAGAACTTCGTCCTGGCCTTCGGTGCCGTGCTGGCGGTGGTCATAAGTGCCGTGACCCTTGCCTCGTTCATGAAGTTCTACGGCGCCCAGTTTGGAGGGGAGATGAAACGCCACGAAGAAGTCAAAGAAGTTCCCGCGGTGATGCAACTAGGCGAATGGATTCTGGCGGGACTGACACTGTTCATCGGTGTGTTCCCCGGATTCGTTGTGGGCTTCCTTAACAAAGGGCTCTCAGTGGCCAACGGAGGCACGACCGCAGGCGTAACGGAGAACCTCTACAAGATAGGCTTTGGCTCAGTGCTGTTCTCGCCGGTGCTGTTCGTTATCCTCCTCGGCGCCCTTGCCGTTGGACTCTACTTCTCCTTCAGGCCTGAGTACGGCAAAGTTGCCAGGCCCTGGGATTGTGGTTCAACGAAGATCGATGAGGACGAGTACAAAACCCTAGCCGAGGGCTACTACCGCTGGTACGAGCAGAAGATAGGGTCGTTCTATCGTTTCACCGACTGGTGTTACGACTTTGGAGCTGCGATAATCCACTACACGGTTAGGGCTTACACCTGGATAGCCAGCTACTTCGTCAAGATAGTCGATACCCCCTACACAAGGGTCGAGAGCGTCTCGGACCTCAGGGAGGGTCAGCTGCTCTACATCGATGAGGAAACGTTCAAGCCGCTGGTAAGGCTCCTCAGGATAGTCAGGGACGTCCTTCCAGGGATCCGACTTGGAACCTTCGTCGTGCTGGCCCTTATAGTGGTGGGGGCCATTGTTGGGATACTGATGGTGCTGTGAGGTGAGAGAGATGGAGATAGACGCAGTCAAACTTGGCTTCAGCCTTGTGGGTATCATCCTGCTGCTGTTCCTGCCGCCCTACCTCGACGGTATAGCGAGAAGAGTTAGGGCGAGGCTCCAGTACAGGAGGGGTCCTCCCCTCAGTCAGACATGGTACGACCTCCAGAAACTCTTCGCCCTTCCGTCGGTAAGGCCAACTGCCAGCACCCTCTTCACCTGGGCTCCCTACCTTGCACTCGCCTCATCCATCTCGGCGGCGCTGCTCCTCCCCTACGGCAACGTTATCCCTGTGAACTTCGGCTTCAACCTGGTGGTGTTCTTCTACGTGGTGGTCATGGTCAGCGTCTTCCTGATCCTGGCCGGCCTTAGCGTTCAGAACGCCTTCAGCCACATAGGTTCGTCGAGGGAGATGCAGATCGTCCTCACCGTCGAGCCGCTGATAGCGATCCTCTACGGCGTCCTGGCCTACAATGCGGGTTCGCTCAGCATATCGGAGATAGTGAGGAACCTGCACCCCACCCCCTCGGTGCTTTTGACCTATGCGATTCTGGCCTACGCGCTCTACGTCGAGAGTGGCTTCGTGCCCTTCGACGTCGCGGAAGCCGAGCAGGAGGTCATAGGCGGCCCGCTTGGGGAGTACAGTGGGAGGCTGCTTGGAGTCTTCTACTACGCCATCTACATCAAGCGCTTCGCCCTGCTGTGGTTCTTTGTCAGCCTGCTGACGCTTCCATGGCTCGGCCCAATAGACACCGCGGTGAAGGCTGCACTCGTGCTGGCACTCCAGTTCCTTCTGACAATAGCGTTCTACCCCATCATAGCAGCGCTTGAGGCCACCAACGCAAGGCTTCGGGTGGATCACATTGTCAAGATGAACGTTAGAATGTTCTTTGCAGGTCTGGTAGTACTCGCAATGGCGTTCATGGGGTGGTGAAAATGGTTAGGACGAATGATTTGGAAGCTCACTTCGGGTTTGAATGCAGGGCCTGTGAAAACGGCCACTGCAACAAGGCGAGTCTCGAAACCATCCTGGGGGAAAGGGAAGGATTGGAGGAATTTTACGAAGCCTTTAAGGAACACATAAGGGAATGCAAGAGAATGACTTACGGGCAGTACATGTTCATCATCGACAGGGAGGTACTTCCTGAGGCGGTGCTCTGGTGGCACAACCATCCAAAGTTCAAGGAAACCCATCTCTCCACGGCGGTGGGAACTGACGAGAGGCCCCTGGACGGCAAATTCGTTTACATGCCCTTCCTCAGCGTGCAGGTGGAGCCACTGAACATGGACAGGAACTACTGGATGTTTCTCAAGGCTTACATGCCTGCAGACGACCCGAGCTTTCCAAGTGTGGCCGCGAGGCTTCCAGCGGCCCTCTGGATAGAGAGGGAGGTAAAGGACCTCCTCGGCTTCAGACCCGTGGATCACCCCGACCCACGGCGGCTCATCCTACCGGAGGACTGGCCCGAGGGAGTTTATCCCCTCAGAAAGGACATGGATTATAAGCACTCCCCGGTCACCGAACCGAAGACGGAATACCGGGAGACGCCTGAGGGAACGTCGCTGGTGCCCATGGGTCCGGTTCACGCTGGCGTGGAGGAACCTGCCCACTTCAGGCTCTTCGTCAAAGGAGAGGAGATAATCGACGTTGACTACCGCGGGTTCTACTCCCATAGGGGCATCGAGAAGACCGGCGAGGGCAGGCTGACCTACAATCAGGTACTCTTCCTAGCTGAGAGAATCTGCGGAATCTGTGGATACCAGCACTCCGTCAGCTACGCCATGGCCGTCGAGAGGCTTGCCGACGTGGAAATCCCCGACAGGGCACGTTACATTAGGACGCTTATGCTCGAGCTCGAGAGGATCCACAACCACCTCCTCTGGGTCGGCATAGCGGCCCACTTGGTGGGCTACGACACCGGTTTCATGCACGCCTGGCGCATCCGCGAGCCCGTCATGTGGCTCGTTGAGAGACTCACCGGAAACAGGAAGCAGTACGGAATGAACATCGTCGGTGGTGTCAGGAGGGACCTCCTGGACTACCGCAAGGAGGAGGTTCTTAACGTGGTCAAGAGGATACGCGAGGAGACCAAGACCTTCCTCGATATAGCCCTCAACACCAACACCTTCATCAAGCGTGCTGAAGGCGTTGGAATCCTGCCATACAAGGTTGCGAAGGCCTACTCCGTCCTCGGACCGACCGCGAGGGCCAGCGGGAGGAGAATCGACGCGAGGCTCGACCAGGCCACGAAGACCGCCATGGCCTACAACGAGGTTGACTTCAAGGTTCCGGTTTACAAGGAGGGCGATGTTCTGGCGAGGGTCCTCGTGAGGATGGATGAGCTCTTTGAGAGCATCTGGATCGTCGAACAGCTCATCGACGGGATGCCTGGTGGTGATATATTCACGCCGATAGGGAAACTACCGGAGTACGAGGAGGCACTGGGCTTCACCGAGGCTCACCGCGGTGAGGTCGTCCACTACGTTATGACGGGCGAGAAGAACAAGGTCTACCGCTGGAAGGTCCGCGCCCCGACCTACAACAACCTGCCCGCGATACCCGAGATGCTCAAGGGCTACCACGTGGCAGACGCGCCGCTCATCATAGCGAGCATTGACCCATGCTACTCCTGTACCGAGAGGGTTCAGTTCGTTGACGTAAAGACGGGTAGGGTAAGGATTCTCACGGAGGCCGAGTTCAACGAACTCTCCATTGAGAACAGGGGGGTGTTCTGATGGCCGAGACGGTTCCATACAGTGAAAAATTGAAGAAATGGGATAGGATGGAGTCCGGGAAGTTCGGCGGAAAGGCCCCGGTCACCACCCTCTACCCGTTTGTTGACGTTGAAAAGCCCCCGGAGTACAGGGGAATTCCCCACATAAACCCCGAGAAGTGCGTAGGTTGCGGTGCCTGCGTCAACGCCTGCCCACCGGATGCTCTCATAATGGAGTGGGACAAGGAGCACGGGGTTAAGAGACTCACCTACAACGCGGCGCGGTGCATCCGTTGCGCCCGCTGCATCGAGGTCTGCCCGACCGGGGCGATGGAGCCAACAACGCGCTTTGAGATAGCGAGCAACAGCAAGGAAGACCTAGTCGAGGTCGTTGAGCACAAACTGGCCTACTGCGAGGAGTGCGGTGAGTACCTCGACTTCACCGAGAGGCAGATAGAATACGTCAAAAACATCCTGCCAAAGGACGTCTTCGACCTCTACTCCCTGGAGGACAGAATGAAGCTCACGCAGGAGGAAAAGATGCGCAAAACTGTTGTCACACTCAGGGAGACCGAGGGGAACGTCTATCCTGCGTTTGTTCTGGTGGGGGAGTCCACAAAGGAGAAGGGGGGTGAGGAGTGATGGGGAAGCAGAGGCTGAAGTCCGTCTGGGTCTACCACGTTGATGCGGGTTCGTGCAACGGCTGCGACATTGAGGTCCTCGACGTCATAAGCCCGTACTACGACCTTGAGAGACTTGGTGTTAAGGTCGTCCCCAACCCGAGGCACGCCGATGCACTGCTCATAACCGGCCCGCTCACGAGACAGACGAGGATCTCCCTCAAGAAGACCTACGAGGCGATGCCGCCGAAGCCGAGAATAGTGGTCGCGATAGGAACCTGCGCCTCAAGCGGGGGGATTTTTTACAACAGCTACGCCCTCTACAACACGTCCCCACAGAGGGGCAGGGACAGGCTTAGGAGCGGCGGACCGGAGATGATAGTGCCGATAGACATGTACATCCCCGGCTGTCCACCGAGTCCAGAGGAGATACTCTACGGGATATCCCAGCTTCTGGGTATCAGGGAGAAGAAGATGAAGGGGGAGTACTGGTACGCACTGCCCCCGGAGGAGAGGGCCAGGAGGGAGAGCGAGATCGAGTTCAAAATCCCGGATAGACCTATCCCGCTACGATACTGGCTGACGCTCCGGGAGGAGCTCAGACGCGTCGTCGGCTACTTCGACCGTGACGCCGTCCTTGAGGACTTCATGACCCTCGTGGGAAAGGCGTTCGAAGATGAGAAACCGAGGGAGAAGCTCCACGACTTGGTAACCGGCTACTTCCTGAAGGAGAAGGATTCCAGGGTTGGCTTTGCCATGCGCTTCCTTGAGAACGAGTTCTGGCGTCTGGTCGATGAGTACCTGGAGTGGGGTGAGGCGCTGAGGGAGAAGTATCCCGTTACGGCGGGTGTCTGAGGTGCCATGGAAACTTTATCGCTTCAAGTACGAGGACTACCCGGAGTACTCGGCGAGGATAACCGGTCACTACGGGGGGGACCTGCTGCTGATAGAGGAGGAGGGGGAACTCAGTGACGGGGCAGTGAAGCTGATTAAAGACTTCCTTGGCCTTGCCGATGACGCGAGGAAGTTCGAGATAACACCGAGGGACGTCATGAAGTTGCCACTTGAGAAACTGCCCGAAGGCGACAGAAGGGCCCTGCTGGAAGCGGCCGGAAAGCTCGACGCGGAGAGCAAGCTCCATCTGGAGTACCGCTATCGGCCGAGCTTTGATTGATGTTTTACGTTCCTTTCAAACTTTTTGGGGGTGAAAATGTGGTGGAGATTGATGAGGCAAAGGGTGAAATTCTCAGGAGGCTGAAGGAGTTCTACGGTGAGAACCTGATTTCGGTGGTGTTCTACGGCAGGCACCTCAGGGACCCCAGCTTCCCCGAGATAGACGTTGTGGTCATCATTGAACGTGCCTACGACCCTGTCAAGATGAACCGAATGGCGGATTTCATTGAGAACATCAGGGATCCCATCGAGGAAAAATACGGCTATCATGTTTCGTTTGAGCTGTACACGAAGGAAGAGGCCGAGAACTTCCACTCCGGCTACCTGGACGTCGTGGTTAACTACGAAATCGCCTACGACAGGGACGGTTACTTTGGGTGGCTCATGGAGGAGATGATGAACCCCGAGAAGGTCATGAAGCACGTCCAGTATCTGAGCACTATTGAATATCTTGCAGTTGATAACAAGGAGAATGAAAAATGAGTGTGCTTAATGGTCAAATTATAAAATTTTTTCGCAAATCTCCGCAAGATTTAAAAACGGTGGGGACCAGAATTTTAGGGCATTCTAACTGATTCAGACTGTCCTAATGGAGGGAGAGGGATGGTGGGTGCACTCGCAGCTCTGACCTTTATGATTCCCCTGCTCACGGGCTTGGTTCTCTTTAAACTCGACGGGAGACGGGCGGATACTCTGATGCTGGGTTCCCTCCTCACGGCAATGGTGAGTCAGCTGGTGCTGGATTACGCGTACCTCACCTCCGGTGGGGGGCTCGTTCATATCATTTACCTGGAAACCCGGAGCTTTGGGGAGGTGTACGGCATAATAATCGACCCTATGAGCGTTCTAATCGGTAGCGTTGTGGCGGTTGCGGGCTTTATATTCATGTTCTACGGCGTCGAGTACATGAGCGAGAGGAACGTCGGCCATCCGGTGAGGGGAGGTAAGGGCCTCTTCTACGCATGGATGACGCTCTTCGAGGGGGCGACGCTTGGCTTCATCTACTCCTCAACGTTCCTAGGCCTGCTCATCTTCTTCGAGCTGATGGGATTAGCATGCTGGGGTGTGGTGAGCTACTACAACACCGGGGAGGCAAGGCGGGCCGGCTTCAAAGCCTTTATCATCCCGAACGTGGGGGCCATGGTGGGCTTTTACACGGCAATCTACATTGGCTTCACCCAGCTCCACGACCTCAGCCTGTTCTCGCTCTCCAGGGTTTCCCCCGACGTCAAACCCTGGCTCTTCATTGCCCTACTCACGGCGGGCTACACCAAGAGCGCCCAGTTTCCCACGTACTCGTGGATTCCCGATGCGATGGAGGCACCCACACCGGCGAGTGCCTTCCTCCACGGCGCGGCTATGGTTGAGATGGGGGTGTATCTGGTCGCGAGGGTTCTCCAGTTTATAGGGCCCCTGCCTGCCTGGATCTTCTACCTCATGGCGGTTATGGTTTCCCTTACATTGCTTATTCCCATGCTGAACTATCCCCTCCAGAACGACGCGAAGAGGCTGTTGGCCTATTCAACCGTTGCGGAGGCGGGGATAATGTTCGTTGGTCTCACCTTTGCCTCCCTCGGTCTGCGCATCGGCCTCCAGGCGGCCATGTTTCAGCTCACAGCTCACGCGTTTGTCAAGGGGTTGGGATTCCTCACCGCCGGGAGCTTTACCTACTCGCTCGGAACCCTTGACCTCAGGAAGATAAGCGGTCTTCAAGAGGGTATGCCCGTGAGCGGGTTCTCCTGGGCCGTTGCACTTCTTGGCCTGGCGGGCCTCCCCCCGATGGGGATAGCATTCAGTAAGGCGGAACTGCTCGCGGCCGCTGGTATGGTGGGATTGCGCCCCCTGGTCTGGCTCCCGGTGCTTCTGGTCCTTGCGGATTCGGTCGTCTTCCTCTGGGTGGGTACTAGGTGGATAGGCAGCAACATCTTCGGGAGGAGGGGTTCTCCGGCGGTGAGTGCTGGAACCCACCCGGTGATCACGGCGTCCCTCATAACCCTGGTGGTCCTCGCCATGATCTCGGCCTACCTCGCGTATCCACTGGTCAAGATGATAGGCTTTTACGGGGGTGTTTGAGGTTGCTGTATCTTACGAACGTTGCTCTCGTTGAGTTCGCGGTGCTCCTCTTTCTGCTGGGATCGGTGTCACCCCTCTTCAGGAGGGACTTCAGGGTATCCCTGCCTTTCTCTGCCCTGGGGTCCCTGTTCACGATGGCCGTTGGGATCTACGGCATCTTTGATGGAATCCGGGGAGGCATCTTCAGTGGGATCTTCGAGGCTCGGGTTAACGTGGACCCCCTATCCGCCTTCTTTACTTTCGTCCTTGGACTGATAGGTTTACTTTCTTCTGTGTACCTCATGGATTATGATATGAGGCCCAAACATCTGACCTTTGCCGTTGCCTATAACGGAACGCTCCTGTCCGCCCTCCTGTTCCTCACAACAGAAAGCTTTGAGAAGATGGTCCTCTCGTACGAGCTTCTGGCGCTCTTCACCTACGCCCTGATCCTCTCAACAGCTGGGAGGGGGGGTGGAAACATCCCCCGGAACTACCTCGTCCTGACCCAGGCCTTCGGTGTGGTGCCGCTTTTGATCGCCGCTTCTCTTGTAACCACCGTGGGCCCTACCTTCGGGGTTATAAGGGCGAACCTGAGTGCCCTCCCGGTTTCCACCCCTTTTCTCTCCATCCTCCTCATCTCACCCCCGCTTGTCAGGAGCGGGGCCTTTCCCTTCCATGTGTGGGTTCCAGACGTCTACAGAAGGGTTCCCTCCCCGGTGGTTCCAGTCATGATATCCCTTGAGGCCGTTGGGGTTTACATGGCGATCAGATTATTCTGGTTTGTCCTGCCCCTTTCAACATCCCTCGGCTACATTGTTGCCCTCCTCGGTACGATCTCGGTATTCTCTACCCTCTACTCCTTTAGGGAGATAAGGCTCAAGAGGAAGTTCGCATACCACAGCGTTATGGACGTTGGCATCTCCTATTTCGCCCTCGGCTCGGCCATGGCCCTTCACGGTTCCCTGGCCGGGAGGGTCCTTCTGGCTGGTGCCCTCTTTCACACCCTCTACCAGGTCGTGTACAAATCCTCCATCTTCTTTGGCCTCGGCGCCATAGAACACTACGGAGAGGAGCCGAACGTATGCTCCCTTCGGAAGCTTTTCAGGGGGCACGTGATGGCCTTTTTAATGTCGATCTCGGCCTTTTCGATGGCCGGGTTACCCCCACTGGCTGCTTTTATTTCAAAGTTGCTGGTGTACCGGGGGGCACTCCTGTCGGGGGATACGCTCGTTCTCCTGATGCTCTCCACGGTGATCTTCCTCGGACTCTTTCCCTTCGCATCTGTGGTTCAGGTGGAGAGGCTCAACAGGGAGCTTTGCAAACGAGAGATCGGTGCCGAAAGCGTTCCACTCCTGCTCAGGGGAGTTGTGGGCACCATGGCCATGTTCACCGTACTCTTGGCGGTTCTTCCCCTCCTCGTGAAGCCCTTCATAGTGCCCGCCCTCAGCGAGGTTACTGGTTTCTCGTTCCCATCCCTTGCGACCCTCTTCACGGCGGGGGTTTCGACCTCCCTGGTCGCCATCATCATACTGATCGGAACCGCCTACCTTGGGTTGAGGGTTGGGAGGATGCCAACGGACATGGTCTCCGAGCTTCTCCTGATATTCTACAACATGGGAGAAATGCTGACCTTTACTAAGGATCTTCTGCTTGAATGGGGAAAAAGGGTCTACATAACCCGTATTCTTCCCTTCTTAAGGTTCATCCCGCGACACGAGTTGCCACTGGTCAAGGACTACGACGACGTCTTTGATTATCCCGTGAGGCACCTAGACGAGGCGATGTTCATGCCGCTTCTGCGGCTGATATCCCGGATGAGCTGGAGGACCGCGGGAAGAACTTACGACATGAACGCCCTTATGGCGATCTTTGCGGTGGTGTTTGCCCTCCTGATAGTCCTCTTTGGGGTGGTGATGTGAGATGAACGTCCAGTCGGTGTTTTACACGAGCCTGTACTTTGTGGCCGTTCTCTACACCTTCGCCTTTGTCCTTTACGGTATCCGGGCCATTAAAGGTCCCACAACCGCGGACATCATCATGGCCGTGGACTGCCTCTCCTTTGATATGGCGGCGTTCATGGTAATCCTGGGCATCTACTTCCGGTCCATTCTTCTGGCGAGCGGTGCGATAATCCTCACCCTCTGGGCTTACATGCTGGACGTCTACTACACAAAATACGTTCTGTACGGGGAGGTGGAGGTATGATAGGTGAGGCTGTCTTCATTGCGGGCATGGTGATGATCTTCATCGGCGCGGTCTACGACGTCATAGCCTCAATAGGCATGCTCCGCTTTGACGATTTCTACTTGAGGGCCCATGCGGCAACGGTTGGAACCATCGGCGGTGCGGTTCTCCCGATCTTTGGGGCCGGGCTGGTTGCCCTCGTGAGTCCATGGTTGGGTGCCCTGCGGTACTTCCTTACCGGCATAGCATTGACCACGGGGGTTTTAATACTCCTCACCGCCCCAACGGGCTCACATTCTCTCGTTTCGGCTGTTTACTTCGGTAGGATTGGAAGACCGCCAAGGTTCATCGTCGATCACCTGTCGGAGGACCTTCCGGTAAGGAAGGACGTTGAGGAGCTCGTTCGTGAGCACGAGAATCTCCCGGGTGAGGAGGAGGTTAGGTTTGTTTTCAGGAGGGTGAGGAGATGATAGAGCTGCACCTGTTGATCCTTGCCATGGTGGTCTCGTTCGGCTTCGTCTTCAGCTACCTTGCGATGAAGGAACATGACCTGCTGAAGGCCCTCGCCCTGTCTTCAGTTCAATCAACCTTCTTTGCCCTTGGTTTCTACATCCTCGCCGCCCCGGATATAGTGCTGGCCTACCTGGCCATAGCGGTCGGGGCATACACCGCCCTCGTGATCCTTGCCATAAGCAAAACCGAACGTTTCGAGGTGGGAGAATGACGTTGAAGAGGGACACCGCAGTTGCACTCTCCTTCCTGCTCGCTTTCCTCGTGTTGTCCTACGCGGTGGTCGAGAATGACGTCATGGGCCTCTCAAAGAACCCACTGCGCCCCCTGGGGGAGTTCTACCTGAGTCATGCCTTTGCCCCGGGTGAAATGACCTCCCATAGTCCCGAGGTGGTTACCGCCATAGTGTGGAACTACCGCGGCTTTGATACGCTGTTTGAGACCTTTGTGTTCTTCTTGGCCATAATGGGGACCCTCTCGATTCTAAGGCTTAGTGGGGGACAGGAGGATATGGTGAGGGACATGGAGCGGGTGGAGCCCCACAGGCACATGGATCTCATAGTCCAGGTGATAACCCGGCTCGTTCTCCTCATGATAGTAGGTATCTCTGCCTCGATAGCCCTTCACGGCCATCTCACCCCTGGCGGGGGATTCCAGGGCGGTTCGGCGATGGCCGTTGCCTCTCTTCTCCTGTTCGCGGTCTTCTCCAAGTTCACCCTTGAGAGGAGGGGGCTGACCCTTAGACACACCCTCGGTGCCTACGCCGTCGGGATATCTATAATACTCCTCACGGTCTATGCGCCTCTTGTCCTCGGCGGACATTTCCTCCAGATAAACCTCCTGCCGGGGGAGCTGGGTCTCTTCGATCTTGATGTTGGTGAATATCTGGCGGTTAGCTTTGGCTTCCTATCCGTCTTCCTTATCCTAGGTGTCTCCGAGTGGATATTCAGAAGGGTTCTCAGGGGGGAACTCAGATGAGCGCGGGGTTTCTGATGTTCTATTCGGTCTTGGTCCTCTTTGGCATGATGCTCTTGGGGATCTACGGGGTGGTTACGAGGTCCAACATGGTGAAGAAGATAATCATGCTCAACATCATGGGGGACGCGATAAACATGCTCTTCATAATAATTGGCTACCGTCTCGTTTATCCGGTTTTTCCACCCGTGTACGAGGGACACATACCCTTCGATGAGTTCCTTAGAACTGCAGTGGATCCCGTCCCACAGGCGCTGGTCCTGACGGCGGTCGTCATAGGGATGGCGATGAACATCCTCCTCTCCACCTACGCCATTCAAATCTACCGTTTGTACGGCACCATCGATGTTAGGGATGTGGCCAACATCCGGAGGGGGGAAGAATGAGGTTCTCCGCGGGCACGTTCCTGTTAGTCTTTCTCACCTACATCTTCTACACCGGTTCAGCCACTGAGTACGATGTTATCACAGGAATCCTCGTTGCGTTTGTGGTTTCCCTACTCGTGGGGCGCTGGGTGGTTGAGGACGACCGAAAGGTATTCCAGCCCCGCAGATGGTTGTCGGCGATAACCTTCTTCCTGCGCTACTTCGTGGTGGAGGAGACGAGGACCCACATTGACGTTGCCAAAAGGGTGTTTACCCTTCGGACAAAACCCGGCATAGTGAGGATTCCCCTGGATGTAAAGAGCGACTACGCGAGGGTTCTGGTCGCCAATTCAATAACCAACACGCCTGGAACGATAGTCGTTGACATAACCGACGACGGCAGGTACCTCTACGTCCATTGGATAGATGTGAGCAGCCTCGACGAGGCGGAGATCAAGAGAAACGTCGTCGCATACTTCGAGGACTACGCGAGGAGGATCTTTGACTGATGGGGGTGATAGGCATGCAGTTTGGAGTGATCCCGGTTGTTCCACTGACGTTCGCTTTTTTCCTTCCCATAGCGGCGATCCTGACGGGTAGGAGGAGGTGGTTTATCAACGCCTACGTCCTCGCGGCAACGGGCCTTGTGATGCTGTCCGCTGCGCTTCTTGCGGTTGAGGCGTACCACTCCGAACGGCCTCTGGTCTACTCTTTCGGTGGCTGGATAGCACCCGTGGGAATAGTGTTTGAGGTTGACCGGTTCTCGGCACTCCTCGTTCTCACGACCACTGTAGGGTTCTTCCTGGTCGCGGTCTACGCGGTTGATTACCTTTCCCGCGAGCACGGGATCGAGTACTTCTTCACCGGGATGCTGGGACTTGAGGCCGGCGTCCTAGGGGCATTCATGACGGGTGACGCGTTCAATCTCTTCGTGATGCTGGAGGTCATAGGGGCCTCCGCGTATTCTCTCGTCGGCTTCTATCGCTACCGGGGCCAGTCCATTGAGGGTGCTTTCAAGTACGCTATAAGTGGGGCCCTGGCCACCAGCCTCTACTTCCTAGGTCTGGGTTTCATATACTCCTCCCTTGGAACCCTTAACATGGCCGATATCAGCGCTCAATTCCATGGTGTATCCTTTCCCCTGACGGTGGCGGTCTTTGGGGATCCTAAACTGGCCGTGGGGATTTTCTTCGCCCTCACCGTGGCGATGGTTCTCGTTAAGAGCGCCGTCTTTCCAGGCCACTACTGGCTCCCGGACGCGTACGAGGGGGCGCCCGTTCCAGTCGCGGCACTGCTGAGCGGCTTTGTGGAGGTTGTTGGGATATACGTGCTCGCGCGCTATCTCTTTACGGTTTTCGCGGGTCCTCCTTACTACAGGGACCTCTCGCTGGTCTTCCTCACACTTGGGGCCGTGAGCTCTTTCCTTGGAGCTTTCATGATGCTCGTCCAGCGGAACCTCAAACGGCTTATAGCGTATTCGACGATACTCCACATGGGTTACCTCTTCATGGCGCTTGGGGTTATGAGCCGGCTCGCACTGGTGGCCGTAACCTATCACACCATAAACCACGCGATAGCGAAGACCCTCCTCTTCTTCGCCGCCGGTTCCTACATCTTTGCCACTGGAACGGCCGATATAGATGAGCTCGCCGGTGTCGGGAGAAGTATGCCTCTCACGACGGCTGCATTCGCCGTGGCCACCCTGTCACTGGTTGGCGTTCCCCCCCTGAACGTCTTCTTCAGCAAGATGCTCATCTTCGACGCCCTCCTCCAGGTGAGTCCTCTGATAGCCTCTGTGGTTGTGATCACCAGTGCGGTGGCGGCGTGGGCGTACTTCAGGGCCATGGTAACCATCTGGAGGGGGAGGACCGGGGCCGGACACGGGACCGAAAAGGAAGAGCCCCTGGCCCGTCGTGAGCGGCCGGTCTTTCTTCTGGTCATGCTGATTCTGGTCCTTGCCGTGGTGCTCATCGGCCTGCTGTCCCCCCTGCTGGTGGACCGCTTCGTCCTTCCGGCCGCGCGCCAGGCCACGAACTACGGCGGTTATATAAGGGCAGTGCTCGAACTTGCAAAGGGGGTGCTCTGATGCTTGGCGCAGTTTTGGCCGGAGGGAGGGCGAGGCGCTTCGGTGAGGACAAGCTCCTCTTCCGGATCAACGGGAAGCCGCTTATCCTGCACACACTTGAGGCCCTCAAGCGGGCTGAGTCCATCGATGAGGTCGTTCTGGTGGTCTCCCCAAATAACGCGGGGAGATTTGAGTCCCTTGGCCATCGCGTTATCGTGGACGACCTGCTCGTAGGTCCAATGAGCGGCGTCTACACCGCCCTGCACCTCGGTGACGCCTTCGTCGTTGCCGGCGATATGCCCCTGCTGGTTCCGGACTTCGTCGATTTTCTTATCTCCGAATTCAGGAAAAGTGGAAGAATTGCCTGCGTTCCCCGCTGGGAGAACGGTTACCTGGAGCCCCTCCACGCGGTCTATTCCCGGAGCTTCGTAGGTATTCTCCATGAACTGATAAAGATGGGGGACTATGCCCTGAACCGGGCGGTTCGCGAGGCAGACCCCTGCTACGTTCCTGTGGAGTCCCTGCCGGAGGAGTGGAGGGAAAGCTTCTTCAACGTGAACACGAGGGAGGACTTGAAGAAGATTCGGAACCTTCAATAGGGTTCTTTAGAATTCCGACCAGCAACTCGGCCAGCTCCTCCGCACGCTCTCTTATTACCTCGCTTGGCTCCTCGAAGAGGGCGGTAGAGGCCGGCTGCGAGCCTATCAGGATGAAATCCGCGTTAATCATCGTCTTCATGAACCGGGTGATGAATTTTAATGGCAAACCGTGTGTCGAGACGGCCTCACCAAGGGTCCCCTCTGGGTCAGCTATTACGTACTCCCCGATTTCGCCACCAAAGTCAACGGCGTCAACGAACACCACCAAGTCCGGCTTAAATTCCCTTATCTTGCCGGTGTAATTCTCGGGCACCTCACCGCAGTTGAGAATGAGAACGTTTGAGCTCTTCACCAGTTCCTTCAGCCTCTCGGCAACGAGGACGCCGAACGCATCGTCCCCCCTCATGTCGTTTCCGATGCCGCAGATGACGACCCTCTTCGCGTTCTGGGAGCTATTTATGAGTTCTTCCATTTTCATCCCTACTTCTCAGAGAATGTTAGGGTTCAAAGCGTTTTTGATTGGTTGAGATTATACCCCCCTAAATCCACAAGAGGGAACTCCGGGTTTAGTGGAGTTAAAAAGTGTGCGCCATTAGATGAGTCTTACTTGTCTCAATGAAAATAGAAAAATCAAACCCTCTCCGCGAGCCTCCTAACCATCTCGGCGAACTCGGTCTTCATGAGCTCCTCGACGTTTCCGACCTTCGAGTCGAGGTCGGGGTAGAACGGGATTCCTGCAAGGTACTCAGCGTTGTAGCGCCCGGCCAGCTTCTTCACGTCTTCTTCGTCGTGCAACTTCATGTTCTCAACGACACCGAGAACGCGGTGCTTCTCTTCTTTGAGGAGCTGGATGAGCTTTTCCACGACGTTCAGGGAGAGTTTTGATGGGGTTGCAACGACGAGGAACTCACCACGCTTGAGAAACCTCAGAACGTCGAGGAGCTGGTCGCCGAAGCCGGGCGGCATATCGATGACGAGGTGGTCCAGCTCGTCCCATCTTGTTATCGTCAGGAGCTCGATGAGCGCGTCGCTGATTTCCTTCCCGCGGAGCGGTGTGGGTCTGTTTTCGGTGTAGTGAACAATGCTCATGAACTTTATCCCGTGGACGATCGGAGGAACTACCCCTCTGTCCTCCTCCGGGAACTCCTTCGGCTCGAAGCCGAGGATGACGTGGTCGCTGGCCCCGTGGAAGTCGAGGTCGAGCAGGCCGACCCTGTAGCCTTTCTCTGCGAGGGTCAGGGCGAGGGTCGTCGAGACGAGTGACTTGCCGACGCCGCCCTTTCCGCTTACGACCGGTATTATACGCTTGACGTTCTCAAGCCTCGCTTCTATGGCAGAAACGCGCGGGTCTATGCCGGTCATGCCCCATCACCCTTCTCAATCAGTATCCCGCTTATGTACACTCCCCTGCCCTTCACGACCTCGAAGTCGTGGCTTCCGCACTTCGGGCAGGCGAGGAAAGAGTGCACCACCTCTGGAATGAAGTGAATGTCCTCCTTTATGCGGTCGTCGAAGCTCTCCCTGACCTCCTTGAGCTTCCATTCGTGGCCACAGTTCCTGCACCTGAAGACTGCCTCTTCCTCAATGAACTCCACCCCCGCGCCTTCTCCAATGGTCCCGGCCAGGAGTTGCTCCATTGCGAACTTCACGATGTCCTCGGCAACGTCCTGCAGCTCCCCGAGAACCACGTCTATTCTCTTGATTCTGCTTGCCCCCTCCCTCTCAGCATAATCGAGGGCGGTCCTGACTATTGCATCGGCAAGGGCCCATTCATGCATTTTAATCCCTCCACTGAATCTTGCGGGTCCTTCATTTAAATATAACGTGGTTCCTAACTTGAGGTTTCAAACTTTCCCCTTTGAAAAAGGCTAAAACCTCCCTGGGTTTAACCTCAACCATGGATCCAATGAAGGTGGTTCACAGCACCGAATCCAGATACCTTCTCCTGATACTGCTCCTCTCATTCGGCATAAGCTCGGGAGTTCTCTACGCACTCGGCATCGGGTACTTCATTCCACAGTTCTTGGCCTTGGCCTTGAGTGATTCGATAAATCCGTGCACCTTCGTGGTTTACACGATGTTCCTAGTGGCCCTCTCAGTCAAGGGACTTGAGCGGAGGAAGCTGTACATGGTGGGTGTGGCGTTCATAACGGCGGTCTACGTCTCCTACTACACCCTCGGCCTCGGCCTAACCGTGATAGCCGGAAGGGTCCCTGTGAGGTGGGCAGGCTACTTCGCGGTGCTCTTCGGTCTGTACACGATTGGCACGGGCATCATGGAACGCTCCAGGATAGGGGACAAGAAGGAGCTGAGGAGGAGGGTGTTCTCCAGCGAGACCACCGTGATCGGTGCCCTCATCCTCGGCCTCACCGTCTCGACGACGCTGCTCCCCTGTTCGGCTGGCCCCTACATCGTCTACTCGACCATAATCTCCCATAGTTCCCGGCTGATGATGTTCCTCCTCCTGGCCCTCTACAACCTCATCTTCGTCCTTCCCCTGACTGTTATCCTGCTAGCCATGGGAGGCCTCCAGGAGAGTAAAAAATTCTCCAGAGCCATGGTCAGGCACTCCGCCGAACTGTCCGTTGTCGCAGGGGTCCTCCTAGTACTGATCGGCCTCTGGATACTCGGTCTGCTCCCCCTATAGCGAAACACTCTTTAGGGGGATCTTGTAGTCTGGATGGGTGGTAACATGAGAATTACCCGATTTGGAGTTTCGATCCCGGACAACCTGCTTGAGAAGTTCAACAAGATCATCGAGGAGAGGGGTTACACGAACAGGAGTGAGGCCATAAGGGATCTGATACGGGATTTCATAGTGCGCTATGAGTGGGAAACTGGAGACGCGGACGTCGCCGGGACCATCACGATGGTGTACAACCACGACGAGGCCGACGTTGTCAAGGAGCTCCTGGATCTGCAGCACGACTACCTGAGCGAGATAGTCTCGAGCATCCACGTTCACATGGACCGGCACAACTGCCTTGAGGTCGTTATAGTCAAGGGCAAGGCGAAACGAATAAAGGAGATAGCCGACAGGCTCTTGAGTCTCAAGGGCGTCAAGCATGGCAAGCTCGTAATGACGACGACGGGGAAGGAGCTTCTTTAGTGCCTCCCCCCTAGGTACCTTTTTAAGGGACCTGCAGAACCTCCCCCG
Source organism: Thermococcus sp. (assembly GCF_026988555.1). Lineage (NCBI taxonomy): Archaea > Methanobacteriati > Methanobacteriota > Thermococci > Thermococcales > Thermococcaceae > Thermococcus > Thermococcus sp. The sequence continues at coordinate 38,197 of NZ_JALSLB010000049.1, forward strand.
GTGAGAGCATGCCCTACCTCTTGATCGAGCACCTGGAAGACATCAGCGAGTGGCTATGGCTGGAGTACAGCCACGTAGCCAAGTGGTGGAACGGTAAGCTCGTTTTCACCAACGTCCGTGAGGACGAGAGGGAGAGACTCGTGAAGCTTGGGAGCGTCATCGGTGAGAGCGTTACGAGATTTCCCCTTGACCGCTCGAAGGTGATAGTTCTGGACCTCCAGGCCGGGGAGGAGCTGAAGCCGGAGGACATTGACGAGGACACGGTGATAGTCCTAGGGGGAATCCTCGGCGATGCCGTTCCAAGGGGCCGGACTAGGGAGTTCGTAACTTCCAGGATGAAGGGTGTTACTGTGAGGCACATAGGAAAACCCCAGTACTCCATCGACGGCGCCTCGATAGTGGCGAAGCTCATAGCGGACGGCAGAAGGTTGGATGAGATCGAGTACGAGGAGAATCCAACGATAAAGCTGGACGAGTTCAGCGAGATAACACTCCACTACGCCGTGCCAAAACTGGACGGAAAGATTCTCCTCACGCCAGGACTTATAGAGCTCCAGAGGGAGGAGATGGGCTACACGGAAACGGACGATGGGATAAGCGACGAGGAGCTGGAAGCGTTCTTTGAGGGGAGAGGAGGTCTGTAGAGGAATTCAATGGACGTAAAGGTTTATTCCTTCCCTCACATACAGCCTTACACCCTTTTGGGAGTATACCAGTCTGTACCTCTCCTCGGTTGTCTTCATCAGCCTCCACAGGTAGAGCCTCCCCTGGTACGTTCTAGTATCAACGAGTACCGCATCAGGTCTGACTCCGTTTGGATACACGTACACGTTCTCCTTAACGGCAAGTGATGGATAGAAGTCCGGCTGGGTATAAACGGAGAGGTTACTTCTCAGGAGCATCTGGATGATGGACCGTGCGGATTCAGCGCCTGGGATGGGTTCAAGGATCGAATAATGTATCATGGGATTGTGAATTCTCGGAGGTTTCTCCGCTACGGGCATCGTCGAGAATGATGCTATGATGCCGAGTATCAAGAGAACTGTAATGGCCTTCCGCAGGTTGAGCTCCTTCAGCGTGAAAACGGTCGCTATGAACGACAGGGGGACGAGCATGTAGGGGTAGTGGAATCCGAATGCCGTCTGGCTGGGTCTGGAAGCTAGGAGGTTCTCAAGCCATGGCAGGGTCAGTAGAAGCGCGTTTCGCGGCCTGAAAAGGGGCATGAGACCAAAAGTCAGATTGAACAGGAAGAAGTAGAGGGCTTTTTTGCTTCCGAGAGAGGGGTGTGAGTACAGGCTTCCGTATATGTAACCGTTGCCGAAGTGAGGGATTACGATCCTGATGACGATGATGCCGTAAACGATGATAAGGCCGGCGTGGATCAGGAAATTCCGGTTTCGTTTGAGGCTGTCGGGGGTAAGGCCATCCCTCAGGGCCCACCAGAGGGCCAGCGAAGTGACGCCGAGGAACGCGTCCTCCTTTGTGGGGAGGAGCAGGACTGAAGTTGCGTAGAAGGCTAAAATGTTTCCGTCGATGAGGAGGTACACCGCAAGAATGAAGAGGGGGACGGCTAGGGAAACCGGGTGAAACTCGAAGAGGTTGATGCCGATGAGGGAGGAGTTGAGGGCGTAGAGAACCGTCAGGACAACGCCGAGTCTCTCGTCCAGGACCTTTTTGGCCAGGATGTAGGCCAAGAAAACCGACGAGCCGAGGGCGAGGCTCTGAAGGACTAGGAGGGTCTTAGGTGAGGGAAATACCCTGAAAACCGGGACGAGAAGGAGCAGGATCGGTTGGAAGTGAACGCCGAAGTGGTTCGGGGCGCCGTGGATCTGCCACTCAACGGTGTTGAAGAGGGGTTTTCCATGGAAGAAGCCAGCTAAAGACTGAGTGAAGATCCCAAGATCCAGACTGGAGTAGCGGAAACTGTTAAGTTTTGTGAGGCTAAGTTGAACCGTAATGAGTGAATATATCAAAGCAACGAACACCGCGATGATGTCGTAAGGTGATAACTGAGTTTTAAATTCGAGTTTCACCATCGGATATAGTTATAAGTTGCGCTTAAAATCATTTCGTCCACTCCTCGGCGAGGCGTGCTATCTCAAGTCTGATCCTTTCCCGGTCCGACCTGTCAGCAACCAGAAAAACCTCCTGAACCGAGCCATCGCTCTTGGCGACTAACTTCAGCCCTGTCTGCGTTTCTCTCGTAACCTTAATCTCAAAGCCCCTTGAATCGCTCGCGTATATCCTTCCAGGGATTATCTTTTTCACCCCGGGAATTGAGGCTATCTCTTCGAGCGGTTTCTCAATGCCCTTCAGGAAATGGTGCTCGCGTTTGACCCCTCTTTTGAAATGCTTGGGCATGAGAAAAGTTGGAGGGGGGCTTTAAAATTTTAAGCCCTCTTCCTTACCTTAACCGCGATACCCTTCCTCGAGCGGACCATCTCGTCTCCGGCCAGAACTGCCTTTCCGACGCCAATGATCTTATCGTTGCGGACAACGCCGACTATGTCGTCGGGTCTAATCCTGTAGTCGGCCTCGTTCACGCCGACCGCGAAGAGGTCCCCGCGAAGGTCGAAGTCTATCTTCACCCAGTAGGATTTTGTTGCGTTATAGATCCTTCCCATCCCAAAGGGCGTCACGCTTATCACGCCGTCCCTGAAGGTTCCGGTCTGCTGATTATCAACGAGGAGGCGAAGTATCTTAGAGCCCTTGACCTTCCCGCCATCCGGCAGAACGGCCTCTCCGGCACCAACGCCGAAGTAGAAGTCAAAGACCTTCCTTATGCCCTCGAAGTAGCGGTAGGTTCTGTCCTCCCTGGTTCCCTCAAAATCGAACTCCCTCAGCGTTTCTGTGAGCGAGTTAAGGCTTTCCCTGCCCGTGGTGCCGTTCTTCACATCGGTAAAGATTATTTCCCTTCCAGAAAGCTCGCTTGCAAGCTTCGCTATCTCAACGTAGGCTTCATCTAAGTGAGCTATTATTGGAACGTCCTTCGGATACTTCTCGAGGGTCTTAGCGAGGAGTTCCGCTGACGGTCTAATCTCCTTCTCGCTCCAGTGACCGGTGACCACTATGTCGTATCTGGCCAGCCACTCCCACTCCCTGGGAACCACGCCAAAGGGAGAGGTGAGGATGAGCTCGTGGACTCTGACTATTCCGGAGCTGAGGGCGTCCTTTACTGCCCTTCTGTAGAGCGTATGTGAACGGGAGAATGAGTATGGCTTCCTGGCCGAGCAGGGAAGGAGGAGGACCAGCTCGGTGTTTTTAGGCGGGACGAAGCGCTCGACGACCCTTGAATGCCAGCGCCTGACTTCGGGTCGTCTTATCGAGGCGTCGCTGATGAAGTAAACCGTCTCCCTCTGGATTGGAGTGTACTTCTCGAGGTAATCGGCGTGCTCCAAATCGGCTATGCGGAGTATCCCGGCGTGATACTGTGTGTTGAAGAAGTTCTCGACGAGGTAGCGGAGCTTTCCTTCCTCCAGGGCCCTCCTCACGAGGAGCATGGTCTCACTGGCGAGGCTGAGGGAGTTTGGCTCGTCTCTCCAGAGGAAGGGGCTGAAAGGCGTGAAGCCTTTACCCTCGAAGTCGTAGAGCTTTAGCGAGCGTGTGTCAAAGGCGTCAACGCCGAGGTAAACCGCCAGGGGATAGAAGAAGGGCTCCAGATCCGCGATTATCATGACGTTGGGAAACCTCTCGCGGAGCTCCCTCAAAATCCCCACGAAGTGGCGGTACTCCCTCACCAGGATCTTCGAGTTGCCGAGGTAGACGGCGTCGAGATCGTTGCTCTCGATTATCTTAAAGAACTCGTTCAGGTACTCGGTTCTCCTGAGGGCCGGCAGGTAGAAGGTGTTGAAGCCGTTGTAATCAACGCTCCGTAGCCTTCCGAGGGCCTTCTCAATAACCTCAGTCGAGGTGTAGAAGCCGAGCGGTATCGCGGGAGCGAGGTTGAAGTCATAACCGCCGAACTCCTCTGGATGGAAGAAGGAATTGAAGGGGGATAGGGTAAAATCCACGCCAGCGAGGGCCGGCGTTTTAAACTGACCTCCCCTGGTTTTTACAAGGCCCAACCTTCCGGGCCCCTCGTGTCTGAGGGTCTCCATGGTCTGACCTCAGACAAGGTTGTATCTCTGGAGGAGCAGTAACTCGTCCAGTGAGAGTTTCTCGCCCTTCTTGAACTTCTCAAGGGCTGCGACTGCCTTGTCGAAGCTGGCGTCCTTCTTAGCGTGCATCCTTGCGACCATTCTGTATGCGATGAGCTCTTTGTGCTTCTCGTCGTATTCACGTATCTTCTTCTCGATGTCACGGAGTCCCCTTCTGACCTCCCTGATCTTGTCTCTCAGCTCGATAACCTTCGCGTGGTACTCGTCCGCCTCTTTCTTAACCTCGTCCGCCTGGTTGAACGCGGTTATCATCTGCTCGTGGAACTGCTGGCTCTGGTTGGCGAGCTTCTGTATCTCGAGGCTTATGGCCCTCCTGGCCTTCTTGAGTTGATCGACCTTCTTTCTGGACTCGACGAGCTTGTTGTGGAAGCGTTCTGCCTGCTGGATTATCTCAAGTTCGGTCGCCAGAACCTGTATCTGATCGACGATCTGCTTCTCACGGTCGGGCGTCAGGTTCGGGTTGGTCTGGAGCTCCCATTCGAGCTTCTCTATCCTCTCCTGAATCTTCGCGCTTGGCATTTTGAGCCTTCTCATCTGGTTGTACTCGTCTCTTTTGGTTCTGTACTCAAGTATCTCCTGATAGAGCAGGTCTAGTTTTGCGTTTATCTCCTCGCGGTTCTTCTTGAGCTCCTGTATCTGTTTGTTGATTTCATCGCGCTTGGCCTTGTATTCCCTGCCCTTCTGGCGGAGTGCCTTCACTTCGTTGTTCTTCTCGTCCCTCTTCTGGATCCAGATTTGAATCTCCTTTTCAAGTTCATCCAGTTTGGCCCTTACCTCATTTCTCTCCTTCTCAAGGGCCCCTATCTCCCTCTTGATCCTCTTAATTTCCTCTGGGTCTACTTTCGTCTGCATCTCTCTTCCCCTTCCCTATTTTTAGAACAGCCCGTGAGCTTACTCCAAACATCTGGTAGGTGAAAGGCAGGAATAAATAAAAACTTTTTGGCTCTAAAGATCCACTCCGTTCAAAAATATGAGGAGTAACGGCGAAAACTTCCATTGGGGGCGAAGTTCATTCTGAGCCTTCTCCCTTTGAAGGGTATGGCATGAACTCAACGGTACCCCTCTGTTTCATGGGCTGTTTGTAGAGCTCCATCAGGGCGTAGACCTCCTCTGGAACCCCGCTTTCGACGTGGAGGCCAAGCTCCTTGGCGTGCTCGTATGTTATGGGGTAGTCGTGCGTCCAGCGTCCTTCGGTGAGTGCTCTGGCCAGCTCTCTGGCCTTGTCCTCTCCGTACCTGTCCTTCAACAGGCCGTAGACGAGGCCCCTTACCTGCCCTATAGCCTTCTCGGCAACGTCCGCCAGTATGAGCGTTTGGTCGTCGACCTTGTCCACCCCCTTCTTCTCGACGGCCCGTACTATGCTCGGGCCAGGATACTGGCCGAGCTGGGGGTCGACTGGCCCGAGAACGGCGTGCGGGTCCATTATTATCTTGTCCGCGGCGAGTGCTATCAGGGTCCCGCCGCTCATTGCATAGTGCGGTACTATGACCCTCGTCTCGGCTGGGTGGTCGTGGAGGGCCTTTGCTATCTGGGTTGCCGCCAGGACCAGCCCTCCGGGAGTGTGTACTATCAGGTCTATAGGCTTATCCTTTGGCGCCATTCTTATCGCTCTGAGAACTTCTTCGCTGTCCTCCATGTTTATGAACTTGTAGAACGGAATACCGAAGAATCCGATACTCTCCTGTCTGTGTATCATCGTGATTACGGTTGAATTGCGTTTTCTTGAGAGCCGGGCCAATACCTTGAGCCTCGCCGCCTGCAGGTTCCTGTACTGCATCTGGGGCCACAGGGGCAACAGTATCATGTATATAAGGAAGAGCCACCATATCAGGGACCCTAAGTCTATAGTTGAACCTGCCGTCACTTCCCTCACCGCGGGGAATAGGGCGGTGAAGTTTATATCCCTTTGCGCGGGGCCGTTGAACTTTGGAGGTTCCCCTACGGGGGCATATAGGTTACCCCTTAACGACCTGGGTACCCTTCTTTCCCTCCAGGGCAGCCATTGCATTGTCCAGAGAAGCTATAACTGCCCTTTCACCACCCCACTCGACGAACCTTATCGCTGCCAGAACCTTCGGACCCATACTCCCCTTCCTGAAGTGCCCCTCTTCATAGTACCTTCTGAGTTCTTCGACAGTTGTCCTGCCGAGCCATTTTTCATCAGGCTTCCCGAAGTTTACCGCCGCACCGTTCACGTCGGTTAGGATCATGAAGACGTCCGCCTTCACCTCCTCTGCCAGCCTCTCTCCGGCGAGGTCTTTGTCTATGACCGCTTCCACTCCCATGAGTCTTCCGTTTTCTTCTATAACCGGAACTCCTCCCCCGCCGCTAGCTATCACAATGAAGCCCCTCTCTACTAGTTCCTGGATTATGGGGGCCTCAACGTGACCCTTTGGATCGGGGCTCGGAACGACACGCCTCCACCCCCTGCCTGAGTCCTCTATGACGGTCCAACCCTTCTCCTCTGCGAGCTTTTTAGCGGTCTCCTCGTCGTAGAAGGGGCCGACGGGTTTGCTTGGGTTCTGGAAGGCCGGGTCATTCTTATCCACGAGCGTCTGCGTCACTATCGTAGCCACCGGTCTGCTGACACCCCTTTCCCTGAGCTCGTTTATTAGAGTCTGCCCTATCATGTACCCTATCTGACCCTGGGTCATCGCCCCAGCAACGTCCATCGGCTGGGCAGGGATTCCGTAAGTCTGATGGCCGGCGTCCATATGAAGAAGTAGCGCGCCGACTTGGGGACCGTTTCCATGGGTGATAACTACCTCATAATCCCCCTCAAGGATTATATCAACTATCTGTTTTGCGGTCTTCATGACGTTCGCCATCTGCTCCTCGTAGGTTCCCTTCTGGTCTCGCTGCAGTATGGCGTTTCCGCCCAGTGCTATCACAACCCGCTTCATGCGCTCACCTCCGGATGCAGGTTTTGGTGCAAGGGCATAAAAACGTTCGTTAGATGCCTTGCCTGTTCATCAGAAAAAGGTTCGGGAGACCCCCACGGAAGTTTACAAAAGTAAAGAAGGCTCAGGGGTACCACTCGGAGAAACTCCCCAGTCCAAGCCTCTCAAGGGTTTTCATGACCCCCAGGGCTATGCCCTCAACCTCGATTCCCCCCGGCGGCTTGTATGCATCGCCAACGACGTAAACATCGCTTATCTGGAAGTCCTCAACGGTCTGGCCGCTGGCGACCCTGTTAACGGGATTCCCATCGAGGTAGGTCTGTACCAGCAGGATTTCTCCCTCGCTATCGAGGTTCGGGAAGATTCTGTAAATGTCTTCGATGCCCTTCCTCTGCTCGGCCTTGACGTTCCTGCCCTGCAAGGCGTGGTGGAGCATTATCAGGGTGTAGCCCTCTTTAGCCAGCTCCGGGCTCAGTGAGGAGGGCTCGTTGTAGCCGTTTATCCTCTCGGTGTCGAGGGTGAAGACGACTGTGTTGCCTACCCTCGGCTTCCCCTTCAGGGCAACGTTGTATTTGATTCCTTCGCTTGGCTTTAGAGAATCGACCTGCTTGAGGTAATCGCGGTCGAAGCTCTCCCGGCCGATCAGCTCGACGGTTTCCTTTATTCCGATGTTGGAGATGAGAACGTCGTAGGCGAACTCCTCACCGTCTGCCGTGATGACCCTCTTCGCCTCGGGGTTAACTTCAACGACCCTCCTCCTAGTGAGGATTTTTCCGCCGTTTGCCTCCACTATCCTCGCGAGTTCACCGGTCAAAGCTTTACAGCCACCCCTGATTAGTCCAGGTCCACCCCACCTCAAGGCAGCCTTAATCTCCCTCGCCAGCTCACCAGCGGGAACGTCCAGCACGCTGTCGGCCCAGCCGAGGAAGCTCCTGATGAAGAGGTCAACGAACTCGTTGTCGCCTATTCTTTCCCTTATCCATTCTCCCCCGCTCATCTCGGCCTCTTCTCCCTTCGGCAGTTTGTTCCTCTTGATGTCGAGCAGGAGCTTTGTAGCCCTTGCCTTCTCGGTGAAGCTCAGGTACTTCCAGCCATCGCGGTAGTGGAAGGTTTTGTCTTCGTAGAAAATCATACCCTTTGGATTCGAATTGACGATTTGGACATTCGCGTTGAGGAGCCCGAGGAGGTGCGCTAAAGGCCCGTCCTCGCCGTGGGGGAGCATGTGGAACGCTCCAGTGGAGAGACCAAAACCTTTGTAGTTTAAATTTGTGAAGCGACCGCCGGTATAGGGGGCTTTTTCAATGACGGTAACTTGGTAGCCGTTTTTGGCCAGGAACGAGGCCGTCAGAAGGCCGCCGATTCCGGAGCCTATTACAACTGCCCTGGGCTTCATTCTATCACCGGAGGAATTG
>NZ_JALSLB010000050.1 GCF_026988555.1 Thermococcus sp.
TCAAAGACTCCCCAGGGCTGGGTTGGAGTTTTCATTCCGACCATCGTCGTCGGCGACGCCTGCCCCTTCGTGAGGCCGTATATCTGGTTGTCGTGTATGAGGACGGTTATGTCGGGGTTTCTCCTGATGGCGTGGATCAGGTGGTTGCCGCCTTCGGCGTACATGTCGCCGTCTCCGCCCTCTGCTATGACCGTCAGCTCGGGGTTTGCCGCCTTCACACCGGTCGCTATCGGTATCGCCCTGCCGTGGAGCGTGTGGTAGCCGTTGGCGTTGATGTAGTGTGGCATCTTAGCTGCCTGTCCGATTCCACTGATTATTGCCACCTGGCTCGGCTTCAGGCCAAGCTCAGCTAAGGCTGAGATAAGAATGTTCCTTATGCCGAAGTTTCCACAGCCGGGACACCAGGCGACGTCCTTGCTGGTCGGCCTCTTGGGTTCAAAGGCCTCCCTGCCGGTTGGAAGGTTCATTCTACCACCCCCTTCAGAGCATCAAAAACCTCTTCCACCGAGAACGGCCTCCCGTCGTACTTCAGAACCCTGTGGTGAACATCGACTCCGAGTTCTTTTTTCAGAAGGTCCCCGAACTGGCCGGTGACGTTGTTCTCGACGACGATTACCGTCTTGCCTTCGAAGAACCGCTTTGTCTCGGGGTTGAGTGGATAAACCCAGCTGAAGTGGAGCAAAGCAACGTCATCCCTCCCGAGCTCCTCAAGGGCCTCCTCAACCGTGTGGAGCGTCGAGCCCCAGGAAATCACAAGGTACCTGGCGTTTTCACTTCCGAAGAGCTTCGGCAGGGGTGCGTTCTTTCTTATCGTTTCGAGCTTTTTAACTGCCCTCTTCTCCTGCATTTTCCTTGTAAGCTCGGCATCCTCGGTAATATCGCCCCACTCGTCGTGCTCGTTGCCGTTGGCTATGACTACTTCCTCGCCGTAGCCCGGGACGGCCCTCGGCGAGATTCCGTCCTCGGTGAGCTCGTATCTCCTATAGCCTGGCTTTGCCTCGACGATATGCTTCTCGAACCTCACCTTCCCCAGCTCTGGCTTTGGCAGGTTGTAGTAGGTGTCCACGAAGTACTGGTCAGTGAGGATTATAACCGGAACCTGGTATTTGTCAGCTAAATTGAAGGCCTCAGCAGTTAGGTAGAACGCCTCCTCCATGCTTCCAGGTGCGAGGATTATCCTCGGAAAGTCGCCGTGGCCTGCGTAGAGGACGAGGTTTAAATCACCCTGCATTGTCCTCGTCGGCAGGCCCGTTGCAGGGCCGGGCCTCTGGGCGAGGTGTATGACTATCGGGTTCTCCGCCATTCCTGCCAAGCTCAACGCCTCGCTCATCAGGGCGAAGCCCCCTCCGGAAGTGCTCACCATCGCCCTCGCTCCCGCGAACCACGCTCCGAGGGCCATGTTTATCGCCGAAATCTCGTCCTCGACCTGCTCGACTATTATCCCGAACTCTTCCGCCTTCTGTGCACCGAAGGTCGAGACGCCAGTTGAGGGGCTCATGGGGTAGAAGCTGAGGAAGTTCATGCCTCCGGCGAGGGCACCTATCCCTACAGCTTCGGTCCCACTGAGAAGGATTTCTTCCCTGACCTTCTCGTCTCTCCCGACTTCGACCCTTATCGTCCCTTCCTCGCAGAGCCTAACGCCCAGCTCGTAGCCTTTTTTAGCGGCTTCGATGTTCTTGTTCACGACGTTCTCACCCTTGCTCCCGAAGCGCTTCCTTATGTACTCTTCGACCGCCCCAAAGTCGCCGTGGAAGAGGCCGACTATTAGGCCTGCTGCGGTCGTGTTGATGTAGAGCTGGCTTCCCGTTTCGAGGGCGAGCTTCGTGAGGGGCACTTCCACGAGGTTTACCCTTCCAAGGAACTCTTCCTCGACGTTCTCCCTCTCTCCGAGGACGACGGTCTCCTTGGAGAGCCTGTCGGAGACCCAGCTCAGGACGCCCTGCTTGAACGGGACGAGGATGTCTATTCTCTTTACGAAGGCCCTGACGCGTCTGGAAGAAACGCGTATCTCGGTGGTGTTTATCCCGCCCCTAACCCGGGACATGTACTCCTTGTTTGCATAGACGTGGTAGCCGGAGCGCTTTAGGGCATAGGTTAGGATTCCCTCGACGGTCTGAATTCCCTGCCCGGCAGCACCGCCAAGAACTATGGAAACCTCACCACGGAACTCAGACATAGTGCATCACTCCCGCAGACCTTCTGCCGGTAGTCCGTGTCTCAATCAACCCCATCAGAAGTTCGAGCACAAAACGAAAACCCTTTCGGGCAGATTTTGGAACAAATTTGTTCATTTGTATCCACCATGACGTAATAATGCGCAAAACTATATAAAGATTACCGATGTATTTAGGTTGGCTGATCGATATGAGCCGAGAAGAAAATGAACCTGACGTTGCCGTCTTTGCGGGCGGCTGCTTCTGGTGCATGGAGGAGGCCTTCGAGAGGCTTCCCGGAGTGGTTGATGGCATCGCTGGCTATACCGGTGGCTTCGTTGAGAATCCGACCTATGAACTGGTCTCAACCGGTGAAACCGGCCATCGCGAGGCAGTTAAGGTCATTTACGACCCCTCAGAAGTCTCCTACGAGAGGCTCCTCGAAGTCTTCTGGAGGAACATAGATCCAACCGACCCCTACGGCCAGTTCGCCGACAGGGGCGAGCAGTACAGAACGGCGATTTTCTACCTGAATGAGGGGCAGAGGGAGCTGGCTGAAGAATCGAAGAGAAGGCTTGAGCTTGCGGGAATCTTTGATGAACCGATAGCGACGGAGATACTTCCCGCTAAAGAGTTTTATCCGGCCGAAAAATACCATCAGAGCTATTATCTGGCCTTTTCAGAGCACTACAAACGCTACAAGCTCTACTCCGGAAGGTTGGGCTTCATAAAGTCCGTCTGGGAGAAAAACGCTCATTTCCATCTCTTTCCGGAGAGGGAGCGCTACTGGCTCGGATGGGCCAAGCCCTCAGCTTCAGAGCTGAAGAACTCCCTAACTCCCCTACAGTACGCGGTAACACAGCTTGGAATGACGGAACCTGCCTTCCAGAACGAATACTGGAACCATTATGAGGAGGGCATCTACGTAGATGTGGTTTCCGGTGAGCCGCTCTTCAGCTCCCTCGACAAGTTTGACTCAGGAACGGGGTGGCCGAGCTTTACGAAACCCCTTGAGGAGTGGGCGGTAGTTGAGGCAAAAGGGTGCGAGAGCTTCCTCTGCGGGAGAGAGGTAAGGAGTCGCTTCGCAGATTCACACCTCGGTCACGTCTTTGAAGAGCCGACACCTACGGGGAGGCGCTATTGTATAAACTCCGCTTCGCTGAGGTTCATCAAAAGGGAAGAACTAGAGAGGTACGGCTACGTTGCTTATGAGGAGCTTTTCAAATAAGGAGGGATTCAGAGCTCCTCTATGACTCCCCTGACGACCTCAAGGGGTTCCTTGATGATCTCCAGTATGTCGTCGGCGGTGTTTATGGCAACGTAGGTCTCGCCGTCCTTCCGGTAGAAGAGCACCGGGCACGGTGCAAAGGAGCCTATCTCGTAGTCCTTCTTGGTCATCTCGTAGAATATCTTTGGATTGCAGACCCAGAGAATCCTGTAGGGCTCCATATCGACACCGACCTTGGTCCTGACGACGTCACTTGGGGTAAACTCAAGCACAACCTTGTAGCCCTTCTCCTCAAGCTTCGCCTTAAACTTCTCCTCGGCCTCCTTGAGGCCCAGGCTGAGTTTCCTCCTGTACCTGTACATCAGACCACCTCCTCAAATTGTTGAGAGCGATTCGAATAGGGAGCTCCAGAGTTTGAGCGGCGTGAGCTCGGTCAGCATCAGCAGGCCAAGAAGTATCAGGATCACCCCAAGAGCTTGCTCCCACCTTGCCCTGCTCCTTCCGCTCAGGGAGAGCCTTCCGGAGAGGAGCTTCCTGTTCACCCACTCCCCGAGATCCTTCGATGCTGTCAGCAGGTAAACCGTTAGCCCCATTCCGAGGCCGTAGGTGCCCATGACGATGACCCCGCTCAGCGTGTCCCCGCTCAGGGCGGCGGTTATCACCGCGAAGCCGACGTAGGGGGCAATGCACCCGAGCCAGGTCGCCCCCAACGCCGAGCCGAGGGCGAAGTCGTAAGCTATGCCCTTCTTCCCAGCCACTCTGTCGGAGGGGGAGAAGCTGAGGAGCCTTTCGAGTCTCACACTAACGCGCTCGCTCACGAAGCTCGCGCCTATAACAGTAAAGCCGATCCCACCGATGAGGTAGAGCGCCCCCCGTATCTGGGAGGCGTAGGAACCAAGGTTGCCGACGAGGGCACCAAGCAGGGCAAAGGAAGCCACCATCCCTGCTATTATTGCCTCGACCTTCCTCCTAGCGAATGTGAGGGAGAGCGTGCCAACTATGACGGGCAGAACACAGGGTGAGAAGACGCTGACGATCCCGGCTGAGAATATGGGCAGGAGTACGGACAGGCCGAGGTTGCTCTTCCCGCTGGGGTTTCCTGAAAGGTCCTCCGTCTGGGGCTTTTGTCCACTGGGCTGAGTGGTGGCCTGAGGTTCCTCCCCTTCAGTAGCTTTCTCCAGGAAGTATGCTAATCCATCGGGGTTCAGAGCGCCTACCGCTACCCCCTTCAGAACCATGGTCCCGTTAACGGCCTTGAAAACGACCATGGTTGGCGTTCCCGGAACGCCGCCGCTTATCTCCTCTCCGGGCGTTTTGGGTCTGTAGTAGCCGGCGTTGTCCGGCTGGATGACTATCACCGGGCTGTAAACCTTATACCGGAGCGTCGTTATCGGGCGGCTTTTGTAAACGTCCACCGAGACAAGTACGAACCCGTTAAGGGCCTTTTCAGCTGTGGTAGTTGGGAAGACACTCGTTTTCATGTACTGGCAGGCGGGACAGCTCTCGGAGTGGTAAAATACGAAGAAGTATCTCCCTCCGTTCGAGGAGACAAGCTCACGGAGTTCCTTTTCGGTCGTGACGTCATGAAAAGACAGGTTGCCGTATTTGGCGGTTCCCGCGCTGACCAGCGGTATGAGAAGCGATAGGACTACCAGCATTAAAAGCGCCCTGCGCACTCCTTTCACCTGAAAAGAGATTGAGGGGGTGGTTAAAAAGCCTTTTTTTGAAGCTTTTTTCATCAAAACGTCATCGGGACGTAGCCCTCCTCAAGCCTTTCCGCTATTATCCTCCCGACGTACTCAACCTTCGTGTACTCCTCCAGAGGCCCCACAAAGCCCTCGACCTCGGCTATTCTCCTGCACGCCGTTGGGGTTCTGCCCATTTCTGCCAGCTTTTTTATCCATTGTATGAAGAGCCCGTCGCCCTCTGCCACCGCCCTCTCCGCCGGTCCGAAGAGTATGACCTCAACGTCCTCAGCCCAGCCGTTCTTTATGGCATTGATCGCCCACATGAAGCCGGGGATTACCCTCTCATCAGCGCTTGAAATAATAACAAGAGCCTTTACCATAGTCTCATCCCCCGAAAACAGTCTCACGGGGTTTTATGATGCTGCAGGTTTATATTCTTTACTTTTTTCATTTTGAAAGGGCCAGCATCGGAAGACGAAAGCTCTAATCAACGGCCGCCAGATGTATGAGCAGGAAGATTGCGAAGAGGAGCGTTGTTGCTATGTGCACGGCCTTCCAGTAGCCAAGCATTCTGACGAACCTGAGGACGGCCCTTTTTTCGTGTCTCATTAAGGCTCTGGCCACCCTTCCGTAGATGTATCTTCCCACAAAGCCGCTTACGTTGAGAAGAACGAGGGTAATCCCCATTCCAAGCCCGCTCAGGCCTGCGGCACCGGTATAAACCCCGCACGAGAAGAAGTGCACAAAGGCCAAAACAGAGCCTGTTATCGTCAGTGCATGGTGTATCTCAAGTGGGGTTACCGGGCCGAGGATGGTCAGGTATGGCTGTTCGGGTTTTATCTCAAATCCCCATTCACCGGACTTCCTGTGAACTATCATCATCTTCCTCTTTGTCAGCGCGTAGTATGCCACCCCCACCGCTATGAGTCCTATGCCTGCCTTGGCCAGGCCCCCGTAGCCGGCTTCATACTCCCCCTCCTCCTCATCAGCAAGCACCAGAGGGGAAATAAGGACAACCATGAACACCAGAACCAGCAGTGCCCTCAGCCTCATCCCTCATTCCCCCACGGCTCCCCGAACCTGTTGAGGCTCACCTTGTCCCACTCGAGAACCTCATCGCCGTGGGAGGCTTGTTCTCAGCTGGATAGCCAATTCCGATTATGCAGGTGACGCGGTAGTTTTCCGGGATCCCCAAAAGCTCCCTAACGTACTCCTCGGCAGTTTTACCTTCACCGTGCATCCTGTTCCTTATCTGCACCCAGAAGGAGCTTAGCCCGAGGGCAAACGCCGCCAGCTGTATGTGTTCCGCCGCTATACTCGCGTCCTCCACCCAGACGTCGCTCCGGCTTTCGTCCGCCGTGATAACTATCGCCAGAGGAGCCGTTGCCAGACCGGAGGCGCCGAGCTTGGCCTTCGAGAGGGCCTTAAGCTTTTCCTCCTCGTCCACCACTATGAAGTGCCAGGGCCTCTTGTTGAAGGAACTCGGCGAGAGAAATGCCGCTTCAAGGAGCTTCTCCACGAGTTCACGTGGCACCGGCCTCTCCTGGAACCTCCTAACACTCCTCCTCTTTCGAAGGACTTCAAAGAACTCCATAGAACCACCTCACGTTTTCGGCTTCAGGAGCATCAGGTAGTGGTAGGGGAGCTCCCGGTATTTCACGGGCTCGAAGTTTTCGGCAAGTCTGAGGATGTCCTCCGGGGAGAGCCTTTCCTCCACTGGAGGGCCAAATGGCATCGGCTCCTTCTTCCACTCGGCCACGAGGATGAACGCCCTTCCAGCCCAGCGGAGGTATTCCTCGGGTCTCTCCATCTCGTGGAGAACGCTGGAGAAAACTGCCAGGTCGAAGTCGCCTATATCCGGCGGCCTCTCGGTGACCATCACCTCGACGTTATTCAGCTTTTCGTCTTCGATTCTCCTTTTCAGAATCTCCGCCATTTTTGGGCTTGCTTCGATGGCGTAGACCTTTTTGAAGGCCCTCGCCAGGGGGACGGTCAGGTATCCCGTACCCGCGCCGACGTCCACCGCAACTTCCTTCTCGGGGACCTCGCTGACGGCGAACTCTATTACCCCCTCCGCCGGGAAGACCTTCCTCCTCCATTCGGAGTCCAGTACGTGCGCATGCTCTGGACTGAAGCGGTGCATTTCAACCCCCCACTGCATTGTTGGCCGTTGGGATAGAAATCCCTTTTGGTGGATCAGAATTTCCCGTGAGCCTCTGCGAGATAAACCTTTGGTTTCCAAAACCCTTTTTATCCCCTCGTCCAAGCCGGATGTGGTGGGAGTATGGTAGGGGTGACGATGGACTTTTCGAGGCACTTCCCGATCATAGGAATCGAGGGGCAGAGGAAGCTGAGCGAGAGCACCGTCGCAGTGGTCGGGGCCGGCGCGCTGGGGAGCTGGGAGGTCTACTTCCTCCACAAGCTCGGCGTTGGAAGGATTATAGTCATCGACAGGGACTTTGTGGACGAGAGCGACCTTCCCAGGACGATGTACACCAAAGAGGACGTTGGAAAACCAAAGGTTGAGGTTCTGAAGGAGAGGTTTGGAGTAATCGGCCACTTCGAGGACCTAAACCCCGGAACGGTTAACCTTCTTGATGCGGCAGACCTCATAATCGACGGGACGGACAACATATACACCCGCATGGTAATAAACGACTACGCCATACGGGAGAACAAGCCGTGGATTTACGTGGGAGTTCTGGCAACCTACGGCAACATAATGCCGATAATCCCCGGAAAAACCGCCTGCTTCCGGTGCCTGATGCCAAAGCTCCC
Organism: Thermococcus sp.; assembly: GCF_026988555.1. NCBI lineage: Archaea > Methanobacteriati > Methanobacteriota > Thermococci > Thermococcales > Thermococcaceae > Thermococcus > Thermococcus sp. The sequence continues at coordinate 7,848 of NZ_JALSLB010000050.1, forward strand.
TGAAAGGCCTTTGCCGACCTGCGCAATAGCGGGGATAATGAGCTACGTCCCGAGCTTCGCGGCATCACTGGCCGTTGCCCTGGCGGCAAAGATGCTGCTCGGCGAAGAAGTTGAAAGCGAGCTGTTCTTCTTCGACCTCAAAAGCATGGACTTCGAGAAGGTCAGGATACCGAGGAGGGAGGACTGCCCCGCCTGTGTGAGGAGGGAGTTCACATTCCTGGAGAAGAGGATAAAGATAGAGCGCATGTGCGACGGCTCCATACAGGTGACGCCGCCCATGCCCATGAGCATAAACCTCGACGAGTTCGCGGAGAGGCTTGAGAAGCTCGGCATCGAGTACCTGAAGACGAGCCAGTTCATTCAGTTCGAGGACGACTACGCCGAGATACTGGTGTTCAAGACGGGCAGGATGGTAATCCGCGGTGCCGAGGACGAGAAGGAAGCCAAGAACTTCTTCGCCCGCTACCTGGGTGGTTGAAGTGCTAATCGTGCGCTACGGCGAGGTCGGCATCAAGGGCGGCAAGAGGAGGGAGTTCGAGATGAAGCTGGGGGACAACATACTCGCCGCGCTGAGGAGGAGGGGGGTAGACGGGAAGGCGAGGATAATCAGGGGGCGTATACTGGTCGATGCCCCCGACGAAACAGCCCAAATAATCGCCAAAGTCCCCGGCGTCGTCTCTGTGTCCCCTGCGAAGGAGATGGAGTACGAAGAGGTTCCCGCCTACCTGAAGGACGCCCTGAAGGGGCTGAGTCCAAAAAGCTTCAAGGTCGAAACCCAGAGGCTCGACAAGACCTTCCTGAAGACCTCCGTGGAGATAAACCGCGAGATCGGGGCATTTATCGTCGAGAACTTCGGCTGGAAGGTCGACCTCAAAAACCCCGAGCTGGTCGTTGGGATAGAGATAATAGCCGAGAAGGCATACGTGTTCCTCGAAAAGCTCAGGGGCGGTGGTGGCCTGCCGGTTGGCACGCAGGGAAAGGTCGTCGTCCTGCTGAGCGGCGGCATTGACTCACCCGTTGCCGCTTTCCTGATGCTCAAGAGGGGCGCAGAGGTCATCGCGGTGCACTTTGACCAGGGACTGAACGCGAGAAACGTCGTCGAGAAGGTCGTCGACATACTTGAGGACTACTCCCCCGAGCCGATAGAGCTCATAGTCGAGAACCACTTCGAGATACTGAAGCCCTACGTCAGGGCCCTCATCAGGGCGGGAAAGGGGGAGTGGACGTGCGTGGTCTGCAAGGTGGCAATGCTGAGACGCGCTGCTGAGATAGCGAGGGAAAGGGGCGCCCTTGGCATAGTGACCGGCGACAGCCTCGGGCAGGTTGCCAGTCAGACCCTCTCGAACCTGTATTTTGAGACGATGAGCGTCCGCTTCCCGGTTCACAGGCCCCTCCTCGGCATGGACAAGGAGGAGATAGTGGCGATAGCCAGGAGGATGGGAACATACCGGGCTTTCCTGGAGTATCCCTACTGCGACTGCCCCTTCCGGCCGGAGAGGGTCGTCACGAGCGGGAAGCTAGAGGAGTTTCAGCGCGTGCTTGAGGTGCTGGAGCGGGAAGGGGTATCTGAATTGGAGTAGCTCGAATCCTTTACTCAAATTTGTGGAGAAAGGTTTTAAAAGTGGACTTTTCTACCCAAATACGGGTAAAGAAGAAAGGTGATGCTCATGCTGAAAGTGGAAAATCTTCATGTTAAGGTTGCTGAAAAGGAAATCCTCAGAGGAGTGGACTTTGAACTCACATTGGGCGAGCTCCACGTCGTCATGGGGCCGAACGGCAGCGGAAAGTCCACGTTGGCTTTGACGATAGCGGGACATCCAAAGTACAGTGTCACAGACGGAAAGATACTGTTCGATGGGGTTGATATAACCGGAGCAAAGCCCGAGGAGAGGGCCAGAAGGGGCATCTTCCTCAGCTTCCAGCATCCGGTTGAGGTCGAAGGGGTGAAGATTATACAGTTCCTCCAGAGGGTGCTCAAGAATCTGAGGGGCATCGATGAGGTTGAGGCCTATGACATGATATTCAGAGCGGTTCAGGAGCTCGGCTTTGATAGTTCGATCCTCTCAAGGGAGCTCAACGTAGGCTTTTCAGGCGGTGAGAGGAAAAAGCTGGAGATGCTCCAAGCATATCTCGTGAGGCCCAAGCTTCTCATCCTCGACGAGCCGGACAGCGGAGTTGATGTGGATTCCCTCAAGGTCATCGCGGGGGTTATAGCCAAGCTGCACAGCGAGGGGACGGCGATACTCCTAATCACCCACTACGGAAGGATCCTGGAGTACCTGAACCCCCAGAGGGTGCACGTGCTGAAGGAGGGTAAACTCGTCGTCTCCGGCGGGATGGAGCTCGTAAAGCTCATAGAGGAGAAGGGCTTCGCGGCGGTGGGGGAAAATGGCGCAGCAGTCAAGGCTTGAGGAGATACTGAAGGCCGGATCCCTTGAAGAGATTCTCGGGACGGCGGTACCATACTCCAAGGAGATAGAGCTCCGCGGTGAAATCACCGAGGACGTCATCAGGGAGGTATCCCGCATAAAGAACGAACCGGAGTGGATGCTCAGGCACCGCCTCAAGGCCCTTGAGCTGTTCCATAAGCTTCCAATGCCCAAATGGGTGGTTGGGATAGAGGAGCTTGACCTTGAGAGCTTCTCCCTCTACTCGAAGCCGGAGGTGGGGGACGAAGTTAGGGACTGGGACGATTTACCTGAGAACATCAGGAGGACCTTTGAGAGGTTAAACATTCCGGAGATAGAAAAGAGGTTTCTATCGGGCCTTACTGCCGTCTTCGACAGCGAGAGCGTTTACTCCCAGCTCAAGGAGGAGTTCGAGAAGAAGGGCATCATCATGCTCCCCATGGAGGAGGCCGTCCAGAAGTACCCCGACCTTGTGAAGAAGTACTTCGGGAGGGTCTTTCCGGCAGGGGAGCACAAGTTTTCCGCCTTACACCACGCCCTCTGGAGCGGTGGGGCGTTCGTCTACATCCCCAAAGGAGTTAGGGTGCCCTTCCCGATAGAGGCATTCTTCGTCATCGGCTCGGCTCTGGAGGGGCAGTTCGAGCACACACTCCTCATAGCCGATGAGGGGAGCTACGTCCACTTCATAGAAGGCTGTTCGGCGCCGATGTACAAGGGCTTCTCCTTCCACGACGGTATGGTCGAGATATACGCCCACAGAAATGCCACCGTCAAGTTTACAACCATACAGAACTGGAGCAGGAACGTCATCAACTTCAACAACAAGAGAGCCATCGTAGAGGAAAACGCCTACGTCGAGTGGATAGAGGGAAGCATCGGGAGCCACATAACCTACACATATCCATCGAGCGTCCTTAAGGGCGAGGGGGCAAGGACGGCTCAATACGTTGTCTCTCTCAGCAACGGGCCCTATCTCAAGGACACCGGCGCTAAAACCTGGCACCTGGCTCCGAATACAAGCTCGAAGATAGTCTCCAAGAGCATAAGCGCCAACGGCGGCATAAACATATACCGCGGGCTGGTGAGGATCCTCAAGGGCGCGAAGAACTCCACCGCGACGGTCTCGTGTG
>NZ_JALSLB010000051.1 GCF_026988555.1 Thermococcus sp.
TCAGGTAGTTGTAGAGTTCTCGCGTTATCTCGGCCTTGTCTTTTATTCCGAGGGTGACGAGGACGGCGTAGAGTTCTTCCCAGTCCTCCTCCTTGAGGCCGTATTTGCTCAGGAGGTCGATTATTCCTTCAATGTGGGTCTCGCTCATTCTTCACACCTCCGTCTCGCGGTTGAAAGAAAAGAAAGGGTCACCCTCACCGCCTCCCGACGAGGTGGGTGAGGTCTTCAACGTGGAGTTTGGTGCTGACGATTGCATCAACCAGTTCGGTCGTGTCTTGGGGTGCTCTGGCGTGTATGACTGCCACGGGTTTGCCTTCTTCGTTGACTATTTCGACGCCGAGGAGGTCGCCGAGCTCGTAGATGGCACTGAAGTCGTAAATCTCGACCTCTAACACCCTTGCCACCTGGAACTTCATCACCATAGGCTTCACCTTTTTATGCAAATCCTGCAAATCATGCAGATATTGCAATTCCTGATATTTAAGGTTTTCCTCTATCAGCAGAAAAGGCTTATATATCACAATGTGCAATATGTGTCGGTGGTGGGAATGTCGAAGTTCGAGAAGATTACTGAAGATATCGAGTTCATTGCCAAGGTCGATAAGCAGGGGAGAATCCTGATCCCTCTGGACATTAGGCGAATGCTGGACATTACTGGTGGGGACACCTACGTAAAGGTGAAACTCGTCGGAATGATGAAGAAGGAGGACTGAGTTCTCATGCCAAAGTTTCGTAAGTTTGAGGAGGCTGATTGGATTGCTCGGATTGACGTTAAGGGGAGGATTATTGTACCGAGTGAGCTTAGAGACCTGTTTAAGCTCAAGCCGGGCGACTATGTGAAAGTCCGCCTCGTTGGGGTCATTGAACCCGATGAGGAATGAGGTCATTTTCTCACCTCTTCTTCGTCTCCTCCCTGAGGAGCAGGCCGATTGGCAGGCTCAGGATTGCTCCGAACAGGAAGCCGAGGAGGAACAGGACGGGATCCATCTCCGCTCACCGCCTCCCCAGCAATTCTTTCCTGATGAAGTGCTCGACCATGCCGTATGATGAGAACCGTTGAGCCTTCTCCAGTGGAAGGAGAACCACCTTCCGGCCGTCGGTGAGCTCTCGCCTCACGGCGAGGCCTTTCTCGACCCGCCAGACGAGCCATTTTACTTTAGTCTTGACTATGTAGTAGGCCGGCACGCCGAGGTAGAAGGCGAGGTCTTCGAGGAACGTGTACTGCGGCTCATCAAAGATGGCGTAGCCGTCGTCCTCGCCGAGCTGGTACCTGCTTTTAACCTCAAGGAGAGCTAAGGGAATGCCGTTCTTGAAGTCCCAGAGGATCAGGTCGATGTCGAAGAGGCCTATCCTTGTTACCCCGTGCTTCCTCTTGACCTCCTCGAGGAGGTCGGAGAATTCTTCATGAGCGTCAAAGCCGTGGAGCTGGTTGATGATGGCCGAGAGGGTTCTCCTCCTCACGCGCCGGAGCTCCTGGCTGGTTGTGATGAGGTTCCTGCGGTCGCCTTCGGTCATGATGAATCACCTTGAGAGTCGAAGATTTCTTCGTCAGGGACCTCGTCGAAATAATTTTCACTCCCTGGAGCCGAAAGTTCCTTCGACTCCTGGCTGAGCCATTTCAGAAACTCAATGATGGCGTCTCCCTTCGCTTTGCTAATTTCGAATGTCCTGTTTTCGCTCCCATAGTTCAGGTGAACTTCATATCTGTGGGTTTTTGAGTTGTAGTAAAATGAGATCCTCTCAATGTTTTTCGGATCGATTTCAAATCCGTGCCAGCCAGCAGAAACGTAAATCATCGTGCCACCTCCTTTAACTGAGCACGATTCCCTCCGGGAAGGCTCTCCTGACCAGAGCCAGGGAGCTGGCCGGCACGTGGAGGACGAGTTTTATCGTCTTGTCCTCGAGCTGGATGTTAGCGACCTCGACCGGGATCAGGGTCCTGAGCTCTTCCACTTTTTCCAGAGCCAGGCTGAGATCCTTGAGCTTCTCCAGTTTGAAGTATGAGATTAGAAGCGGCATTGGTTTCACCCCTTTATCACCGCGTCGAGGGTTTTCTGTGTCGATGGCTTCTTCATGTAAGCTCTCAGTTCGTTTCTGAGGTCTTCACCGCGGAGGACGGGGAAAAGGCTCACTTCAGCGTTTTCTATGAGTCCCTGATGGTAGGCAAAGCTTAGTTCAATGACTTTTATCCTTGTTCCGGGCTGGAGTTCGCCTTTTTCCACCCTTGTGGTGTTCCAGAGGAAGAAGGTGACGACGGCTTCCTCAAAGTTTCTGTCGAGGAGGAGGTATTCTTCATCACCGACAACAGCGTAGAATTTTTTCATTTTCCCAGCCTCCCGTAGTACCTGCGGACTGAAAAACGGGAAAAAGGAAAACTCCGCCTGACCATTAGCCTTACCCGCTCCTCGGCCTTCTCCCGCGTCTTCTCGAAGATGATGAATTCGAGGGGTTCCTCGCCGGGTGGGATTATGGTCACGCGCCAAGGTTTCATGATGGGAGGACGGCCTCGCTTGGTCATTCTCCACCCTCCTCGCTCAGGAGTTTCAGCCTGCCTTTCCAGGATCGAACCTTGCCGTCCCTGATGTAGATCCAGCCGAGGTCCTTTGCAATGGGAAGGGTGTTTATCAGCTTCTCGAACTCCTCAAGGCCGTCGATTCCCTCCTCCCACGGCTGGTTTGGGTCGTCCACCGTCCAGATTTTGATGAGGTCCTCACCGAGTTCTGTGTCAAGGTGGATGGCGGAAACGTTGTTGAGGTTGTAGAGGTTGACGGTCCCGCTCTTCGAGTCCTCAATAACGAGCCAGCTCATGCATCATCCCTCCTTTGAGATGGGGTTTGAACGAATGAAAAGTTCGATGTGGCTCTCACTCCAGTCTCTAAGCCGTCTCGCAATTTCTGGTGGATAACCAAGTTCTCTTAGCTTCCTGTAGATTTCTCTCCCCTCTTCTTTGCTCCTCATTTCCTTGTACCAGATCGTGGCCATCATCTCACCACCCTTGTTCTGTGTTTGTTCCTTATAGGGACTGAACCAGAAATCTGGAGAATTCGGGAGAATTCTTCAGGTGGCACAAGCATTGCTCCCTCGTCCAGCACCCAGTCGGCTTCTCTGAGCTTTTTCAAAGCCTCCCGCAGGGGGAGTTTGCGGAGGTCGTAGATGGACACTACCTTCATGGCGGATCACCGTACTAAGATACCATAGTGGTACTTAAATACCTATCTTCAAGAAAAAGGTAGTATTATTGTCAAAATCTATGCTTATTCAACGGTTTGGTATCAAAATGGCAAAAGGCATAAATAGAATGTTGAATCACAAAATATGGTGGTGGCTATGGCGGAAGACATTACGCGTATTGAGTTAGAACACCCTATCCCTCTCGTGGTCAAGGTTATAAGTAATGGCCGTATCAGCATACCGAGAGATATAAGGGAGTTGCTTGAGGTTGAAGAAGGCGATTATTTGGTATTGGAAATAAGAGGAGTCGTCAAGACGGTAAATCATGATGTCAAGAAAATCGTGGCGGATACGGCTAAGTCGTGATTTTCTTTTTTAGTCGGGTTTGGTTTGTTTTTTGCGTTGTTCTTCCTGCAATAATTTTTCAAATTAGGAACATTTTTAATGTCCTCTTGCGAGGTGTTTATGATGGTAGGGGTGACTATCTCCAAAAGAACAACTTCAATCGCGGTACTGAATTTTATGGAGATAATCAGGAAATTAATTGGTGCTCTTCCAGCTACTGAGTTAATTGAAGATCTAGAGGTCCTCAGGATAGATGTTGACTCTGTTAGATCTCTCTTGAGCCAGATTCAGCAGAAACTTGAGAGGATTCCTCCTGAAGAGTTATTGAACAAGTTCTTAAGTGTGGTTCCTGATACTGCGAGTGAGGAAAGTTATAATGAGACCATTGAAAAGCTTGAGAGAGTGTACAAAGAACTGTTTCCGGTGGAGATTTCAATGATGGAGAGGTTTAGGGAATCCTCCACACCAGAGGTTAAGAAGCAGGTTTGGAACGAAGTTTACAGACCTATTGCTGTTAATCTTGCAGAGAGTTTTGCCGAGGAGAGTGCCAAGCTCTGGGATTATGCGTTTGATAATGAAGGCCTATCTGATGAAGAGATTGAGAAACTTGATTTAGTTAATAGCTGGCTGTTTCTACTTACCAAGGTTTTTGCGATTTCATCTCGGATGGAAGACAGTGAGAAAGCTGTTGAGTTGTCGAGATTTGGTGTTATTCTGTATCTTAGAGGAGTTAAAATTTTCAGGGAGCCTAATTTGAATGTGAATGAAGCTAAGGAAATGCTGAAACAGGATTTTAAGCTTATAGTCAGGAAAATTACGGCAGGCGTCGAGTTGAAGCCGTTCAATAGGAAAGGCTTTTAGCCTAAAAATTTATAAAGTTCATTGGGGGTTTTCGTCATGGTAAAATCGGGTGGAGTGTCCGGACACTCCAATGTGAAGGCGGAGGAGCAGGTCGGAGCGCGGCGGCGGAAGGCCAGGAAGCGCCTTTCCCCGCGTCTGCACATCACGCTACCGCCAGAGGTCTACAGGAAGGCCAAGGAGCGCTGGGATAACGTGAGCCGAGTGGTGGCTAGCCTGCTTGAAGTGGCTTTGTCTGAGGATTTGACGGTCGAGGAGGTCGTGACGGCGGTAACGCTCCTTAGGAGCGGCGCTTTGGTGGTAAATCCTCCTGCATATGCGGGGGTTGCCGAGCCTGGTCAAAGGCGGTGGACTCAAGATCCACTCCCGCAGGGGTTCCGGGGTTCAAATCCCCGCCCCCGCACCAGAGCCCTTTGCTGGAAAGCAAAGTCGAAACTTTTTAAACCCTTCCAGCAGGGGGTAAGCCAGCCTGAGTTGTACTTGGACTCCGGCTACGACTCCTCGTCGATGATCCGTCTCATCCACGTCCCCCGGAGGAACCATGCCAGGGCCACCAGTGCTGCTATGAAGTTGCTCATACCCATTCCGAAGAAAACTCCTCTGCTCGTGAATCCGAAGAGTCTCGCAAGGGGCACTGTGATACCGAGTACCGTCACCGCCCCAACGTAGCCGAAGAGGTAGCTCAGGGGTATTCTGAGTCCCCAGAGACGCAGCATACTTAGGAACATGCTCTTCTTTGTGTGTCCGGCCGAGCTGAAGGTTCTGGTGACAACCACGAACATTCCATTGAAGAAAGGCACGGATATTAAGAAGTACTTGAGGACGTACCAGCTCTGCGCTATCACGGCAGGATCGTTTAGAAAGACCTTGAATATAGGGACGCGCAGGAGCCCGATGATCATTATCGCGGAAGATGCAATGAGAAAGTTCACCACCATGGTTCGTTCGGCTATCCTTCTGGCCCTGTCGTAGTTTTCTGCCCCGACGTTCTGGGCTATCATGGTCCCCATTGCCATGCTGACCCCCCTGGAGATGCTGGTTATGAAGTTGACTAAGCGGGTGGTTATGGTGTAGGCGGCGTAGACCACGTCTCCGTAGCCGTAGATTATCCTCGTTAATACAACGAATCCGAAGCTGTTGGCGGACTGACCAACGGCGGATGGCAGCCCAACACGGAATATCCTACCGTAAAACTCGAAGTCCGGTTTCATGGTTTCCCTGGTTAGATGTAGGCCGCCTTTTCCGCTGGTAAGTATCCTTGCCCCGATGAGGGCTCCCGTTCCATTGGAAAGCACCGTTGCTATCGCGGCACCTTCGACGCCCAGACCAAGTATGAATATGAATATCGGATCGAGGATTATGTTCATGGCCACTGTGAGCATACTTATCTTAACCGGGGTTTTTGTGTCCCCTGACGCCCTCATGAGGGCGGAGAAGGCCATGAATGCAAAGGAGAGAGGAACCCCCGCGAACACAACCCGAGCGTAGGCCCTAGCGTAAGGGTAGACGTTGGGAGTGACCCTCATAAAGTGAAGGGCCTGAGGGAGTATGGCCAGGCTTATTATAGCGGTAATGGTTGAGAAGAGGAGCATGAGAGAGTAAAGGGCACCGGCTGAACGGTTGGCCTTTTCGTACTTTCCGGCCCCGATGTACTGCCCTACAAAGGCGAAGCCAGCCGTTGCGAACCCCATCCCGAGGGCCATGAGAGTTCCAATTATTGGCCAGCTGGTGCCTGGGGCGGCCAGCGCTTCTCTGCCGAGTTTCCCAAGCCAGAACGTGTCCGTTATATTGTAAAGAACCTGGACGAGGTTGCTTACTATCAGCGGGTATGCTAAGCGGAGGAGGGTCCTCTCTATCGGTCCGTTGAGTATCTCCTCCCTCACCTGCTGAAGTTTTCCACGTTCCATGGTCACCACGGTGAGACAACTGTCGAAACGCCCTTATAAAAACTTACCCATTGTCCTCTATGATGCGGCTCATCCAGCTTCCTGTTAAGAACCACGTGAGTGCCACTATGGCTCCTATGATGTTACTGAGTCCCATTCCCAGCCACAGACCAGCGGTGTCCTTTACCAAGATTCCAAGGCCGTAGCTCAGGGGGAGCCGTATTCCCCAGAGCCTTGCTATGCTTAGGAACATGCTCTTCTTCGTGTGCCCGGAGCTCTGGAAAACGTTGTTAACTGCCGAAAATATCCCAAAGAAAGGTAAGGATGCCGCGAAGTACTTCACTACCTTGGCGCTCTCAGCCGTTATCGCGGGGTCGTTGATGAAGAAATTGAATATTGGAACGCGGAAAAGGATGAAAAATAGGGTACCCACACCAAGTATCGTGAAATTTATGAGCATCGTCCTCTCCGCTATTGCCTTGGCTCTCCCGTAGAGCTTCGCCCCCACAGTCTGGCCGACCATCGTGCCCATGGCCATGCTTATCCCGTCCGAGAAGGCGAACATAAAGTTCGTGAGCCTGTTAGTTATACTGTAGGTTGCGAAGGCGACGTCGGCGTTACCGAACTGGCCGCCAAGGGTGAAGATGATCCTGGTTAAGATTACAAATCCCAGAGCGGTTGTGGAGGAGCCAACACTGGCAGGTATCCCCACGCGGAAGATGCGCTTGTAAAACCTCAGGTCGGGTTTAAGGCTCTCCGCAGTTAGATGTATGCCCACCTTCCCTCTGAAGAGTAGGTACCCGCCCACTACCGAGCCGAGGCTGTTGGAGAGCATCGTAGCGACCGCCGCACCGGTGACACCCAGCTCCGGGAATCCGGCCCATCCGAAGATGAAGAACGGGTCGAGAACGAGGTTCAAAAGAACCGTTGCTATGTTTATCTTTACGGGCGTTTTCGTGTCGCCTATGGCCCTGAGCAGGAAGTTAAAGGCGAAGAGAGTGAATGAGAAGGGTATCCCCGCGAATATAACCCTTGTGTAGTCAAGGGCGTAGGGGTACACGTTTCCGCTCACGTTCATGAAGTTGAGAAGGTAGGGAGCCGAAACCACACCAAAGAGACCGACCCCTATGGCAAAGAGCATCATGAGGGAATAGAGCGCTCCGGCGGCTCTGTTGGCCTTTTCGTACTCCTTTGCCCCGACGTACTGGCTCACGAAGGCGAAGCCAGCCGTTGCGAACCCCATCCCGAGGGACATGAAAAACCACACCAGCGGCCAGGCCGTCCCCGGAGCAGCCAGCTGCTCCCTGCCGAGTTTCCCAAGCCAGAACGTGTCAGTGAGGTTGTAGAGCACCTGAACGAGCCTGTTGATGATCAGCGGGTAGGCTAGCACGATGAGCGTTTTCACTATAGGCCCACTGATGATCTGGTCGCGCATTTTCTCTAGCTTCATTGAGATGGCTGTCGAAACGTTGGTATAAAAGGTTTATTGTGGATAAATGAACCAACTATTCATACAATCATCTAAGGATTTGGAAGGAATTGGGGGTTAAAAACGAAGTAGAGAAAAGAAGCCGAAAGGCTTCACTCTCTGAGGGCTTTTCTGGCGGCTTCGAGCATCATTCTCTGCTCCTCGCGGTAGACGGTCTTCCTGATGAGTTCAACGGCGTCCGGGTTGGCGCTGAGGCTGTCGATACCCATCCTGACGAGCTTCCTTGCCATCTTCGGATCACTTCCGGCCTGGCCGCAGATGCTGGTCTCGACACCGTACTTCTTGCAGACTTTGATGACGTTCTCGATGAGTTTGAGAACGGCCGGGTGCTTCTCGTCGTAGAGCTTGAAGACGCGCTCGTTGTCCCTGTCTATGGCGAGGGTGTACTGGGTGAGGTCATTGGTTCCGAAGCTGATGAAGTCGAGACCCTCTTTGATGAGGTCCTCTATGATGAGGGCGCTCGCCGGGGTCTCCACCATGACGCCCCACTCAACGTCCTTGTGTGGAACGAGGCCGACCTCAAGGGCGATCTCCTTGGCCCTCCTGACCTGCTCCGGGTGGCTAACGAGCGGGAGCATGACGCCGATGTTGTCGTAGCCCTCGTCGACGAGCCTCTTGATGGCCTTGAACTCGGCCTTGAGGAGCTCCGGCTGGTCAAGACCGCGCCTGATGCCCCTCCATCCGAGCATCGGGTTCCTCTCGACCGGCTCGTCCTCTCCACCTGGAAGCTCGCGGAACTCGTTGGTTGGGGCATCGAGTGTCCTGTACCAGACGCGCCTCGGGTAGAAGGCCTCGACGACTTTTCTAATGCCCTCGACGAGCTTGTTAACGAGCTCATCCTCCCTGCCCTCCTTGATGAACTTGATTGGATGGGCACCGATTCCGAGTATCATGTGCTCGGCCCTGAGGAGTCCAACTCCGTCGGCGCCGGTGGCTGCAGCGCGCTCAGCGACCTCGGGCATCGAAACGTTGACCTTGACCTCGGTAGCCGTGATGAGCGGGGCTCCAGCGACAACGACCTGGGCCTCGGCAGCCTTCTCCTTCTCCTCCTTGACGAGGCTCTTGACGACGCCCTTGTAGACGACGCCCCTGGTACCGTCAACGGTGACGAGCATGCCGTCCTCAAGCTTCTTGGTTGCTTCTTTGGTTCCAACGACGGTCGGGATACCGAGCTCCCTGCCGACGATGGCCGCGTGGCAGGTTCTCCCACCCTCGTCGGTGATGATGGCAGAAGCCCTCTTCATGGCCGGAACCATGTCCGGGTTGGTCATGGTCGTGACGAGGATGTCACCCTCCTTGACCTTGTCGATGTCGTTAACGTCGAGGATTATAACGACCTTGCCGGCGCCAACACCAGGCGAGGCTCCGAGACCCTTGAGGATGACCTCCATCTCCTCGGTTACCTCTTCGGCCTCTTCGGTCTTGGTCTCTTTGAGGGTGGTGATTGGCCTGCTCTGGACGATGTAGAGCTTGCCGTCATCGGCGTCGTAGGCCCACTCAATGTCCTGCGGGTACTGGTAGTGTTCTTCTATCCTAGCGCCTATCTTGGCGACCTCGATGATCTGCTCGTCGGTGAGAACCTGCTTCTTAACCCACTCCGGACCGAGGAAGTCAGCAACCTTGACGAGAACGGTGCCCTTGCCGGTCTCAGGGTTGCGGACGTACATAACCTCCTTCTCCGCTATGTACTTCTCCTTTATCTTCCAGGTGCCCTTCTCGACGATGTACTCGTCGGGAGAGACGGCTCCGCTGACGACAGCCTCACCGAGGCCCCAAGCACCGTTGATCATGATCTCGTTCCTGTCGTTGGTGACTGGGTTGGCGGTGAACATGACACCGCTGGTCTTGCTGTTGACCATCTTCTGGACGACGGCGCTGAGGTAGACCTTCCTGTGGTCGAAGCCCTGTTTGGCCCTGTAGAATGTGGCCCTGGCGGTCCAGAGTGAGGCCCAGCACTTCCTGACGTTCTCAAGAAGGTCCTCGTCACCGTAGACGTCGAGGTATGTCTCCTGCTGGCCGGCGAAGGACGCCTCCGGGAGGTCCTCGGCGGTAGCTGAGGAGCGGACGGCGACGTAAACGGCGTCCTTGTTGAACCTCTGGCTGAGCCTGTGGTAAGCGTCAAGAACCTCGGTCTGTATCTCTTCCGGCATCGGCATGCTGTCGATGAGCTCCCTTATGAGGGCGGTGTTGTCAAGAAGCTCCCTGCTGTCATCGACATTGGTTCTGCTGACTATGTCCATAATCCAGTCCTGGAGCGGCTTGGGCTCCTCAGAGGCGTTTGTTAGAACCTCAGCGAGAACGCCGCTCTTGGCCTTCTCACCCATGATCTCTTCGATATCCTTCTTGCTGACCTTTACATTGTTGACAAAATACTTGTAGGCTTCCGCGGTTACACAGAATCCTGGCGGAACCGGAATCCCGGCGTTGGTGAGCTCACCAAGGTTGGCTCCCTTTCCACCAACGAGTGCCACGTCGGTCTTCTTGAGCTCTTCAAACCACCTTATAAATCTGTATTCACCCATGTGACTCCCTCCAAATGGTTACTGCGGGTGATATATTGGAGGCATGTATTTAAAATTAACTATCCAAGGCTGTTCCTTGGCGTACAAGATTGAAAAAACGTGATATAATGGACATTCGAAGATGGAGGCTCAGCTTCGTCTTTAGGACAGTCTTGTGAATATCTGAACGGTACCGTGTCCGAACTCTTTAACCTCGCGATATCTTCCGCTCTCAAGGACTCCGACGTTGGGGTCACTTTTCAGCCTTACGATGAGGTCGTACCTCCCGTTTTTTACGCGTTCTCTTACCTGCTGCCTTGGAATTATGATCTGAATTGTAGAGTGGGGGTAGTAAAGGCCTGCAATGGTGTATACCTTTTGAGATACCAGGATCCAGCTTGCTGGATAGTTCATCCGAGCATAGTCAAAAGCGGTTACGTAGGTACTTCCACGCTCGTCCCACATGTTCACCATTGCAATAGCCGAGTGAACGGTTGGAATCAACACGAGTACCAGGAGCACCATGAAAACAGCGGGCGTTAGAGTCCTTCTTTCTTTCCAGTTCACAAGGGCTCTTGTCCATTCTCCCAGTCTCCACAGGGCATGGGTTGAGAGTATTGCCATTACAGGGCTCAAAAACGTCACAAAACGGTTCTCTTTGTGGGTTACCGTTAGGATGCCTGTGAATCCAATCAGAAACCAGCTGATCAACAGCCACCCTTCCTCATTCTGCTTGAGCAGGACAATGCCAAGCAGGGTGAGAAGAAGTATAATTCCAAGGACCGAGGTGAGGGAGCTGATGTAGTCAAAGGCCGAGACTGGGGGGGCGTGGGTGACGTACTTGGTTGCCGTACTGAACGGCATTAGAGCCCCGCCGTAGTGTAGCCGGCCAAGGTAGAGCCACGGTGTCAGAACGAGGAGCGTTAAAATGGCTCCTACTCCATATTCCTTCTTCTTGGTCCATCCCCAGTACTCCGTCAGGTACAGGTAGGTGAAGATAACTGCCAGTATTGAAAGTCCGGTGTACCGGGTCAGTATCGAAACACCGGCCACCACAAAGGAGGCATATATGAGGCGTCTGTCACCTAGCCTGCGCCCCGTGTAGAGCAGATAGAGGGACAGTGTGTAAAAGAATGTAAATTCGCTGTGTACGAGTCCCCTCGTGGCCATTGAAAACGCCAGGGGATTGGCCATATAGAGGACGCTGGCACCAACGGCTTTAATCCTATCCCCCCACACGGCAAGTGCGAAGTAGTAGACCAGACCTGCGGTGAGGCCATAGAACAAGGCCGATACAAGCTTGGCGGTTGTTAGCAGGCTTGAGGGAGATAGGGGGGTAAGATGAAATACAAGATACAGTGTATAGACGTAGCCGGGAGGACGGTACATCATGTAGTAGCCTTGGTATGTGTAGTTCGTTATCCCATGGAGGAGGTTCCGGGCGATGTCAATGTAGAGGGCCCCGTCATAGGTTACATTCTTGGCGTTTATACTAACCCCGGCGGCTATGAATGCAACCACCACGAGCAAGGATGAAACAAGGATATCTGTTTTTATTCTCGCCATACTCATTCCCGTTAGTACGTCAGGATGTTTTAAACTTTTGGTATGCGGTTACATCATGAAAAATTAAGAAAACTTGAGAAGTGGATGTTCCTCCAAGAGCTTGTTTAGAATCCCAATTGCACTGTCCGGGCCATAGGCGTACGAGAGGTACTTGTACATCATCAGGACGGCCTCCAGAGGATGAACCTCTTTGTTGGGGTCAAAGGTACCTTCGATGAACTTCAGGGTGGTTTCGGCTGCTTCTGTTAAACCGGCTATTTTGTAAACGTACACCATCTCTGCGTACGTTGCCCTTGAGTATGGGTAGGCAGCCTTCTCAATCTTAAGCTTGCCGTTTTCATCCTGCTGCTCTGTGAGCCATTTGGCAGCTTTTTTAACGGCGGTGAATACCGTTTCGTTTCCGGTCAATTGATAGTACCTTGCTAGAGATGAACTTATGGCGAGGGTCGTTCCAACGTTCTCGTTCCAGCTTCCGTCTCCTCTCTGCTGCTTCAGGATATCCCCGAGAACACTGTCCCTCGTGGTTGAGTTGAGTATCCCCAGCTCATCGTATATTGGAAGGAAGAGTGCGTTGACAACGAAGATACCGTGCCTGTCCTTGGACGTCGTCATGAAGTAGTTGGCCTTCTCCCTCTCCCTAAGGAGCTCAATGGCGCGGGGTTTGCCGGCGAAGGAAATGTTGCTGAGGGGCTCCAAGGTGTACGCCGTGTAGAGGGTGTAATCGTTGGGTGGAACTCCCCATGGAAACGCCCCGTTGTTCATCTCCTTGTAGGAAAGCCACTTAAGTAACCATTCAGCCCGTTCTTTGAATTTGTCGTTGCCAGTTTCTTTGTACATTTCCTCGTAGAGGTTGACCATCCAGGCGTTGAGGTTGAAATACGCTTTGTACCTATCGTCAAAGTCGGCGTAGTTGTAGCCGGTCCAGAACTTCTCTAGGAACCCCACGAGGGGACTGTATTTCCCACTGTAGTTCACTGGCATTAGGTCGGTGGGAAGGATTGGTGGGGAGGGGATAAACTTGTAGATCTGGGCGTTCCCGTTGCAGAACTCAAGCTTGAAGTGTGTGTCGTAGGGGGCGTACTCCATGAGGCCGTACTTGATCAGTCCGTAGCTGAGTCTCCTCCTGTCGACGAACACGTAGCTCACGTTGTATTTTTTCATGAGGTAGTAGACGTACTCGCGTTGGGGAGAGCTGAACATTATCACCTGGTCGGTATACGCCCTCTGAGCTTCCCTGGCGGTAGGGGCTTTACCAAAGAATCCCTGGTAGACCTTTTTCCATATGACCACATCTTTCCGGTGGGTGTTCCCTATTAGAAGGTATCCCATGTCCCACCATACTAAGATCGTAGCGTTTTCTGGCGTGTTCTGGCTTATCCATTCGTAGGCCTCTTTGTCGCTGATCGTTGGGGCATTGACGTATTTATATGCCCCGTAAACTCCCTGAGCAAAGGGGGTGAGGAGTATAATCGCCGTTATAAGGAGCACCGCAGCCCTTCCGCCTGAAATCCTTCTTACCCACTCCGCTCCAACCCCCCTGACGTCACTGAAAGCCCTTCTGAGAAGGGTTCCCGTTGAGGGGAAGACCACATCCACCAAGTACTCCGCCGCCATCACAGCTAGGGGTATCGTGGAGTATGGATCACGGAAACGGAAGGAGATTCCCCCGGCGAGAAGGAACGCCCAGGCCCATAGGGCGAACCCTCGACGTATGGGATCCTTTTTAAGATAATACGGGGTTGCAAGCGCTCCAAACACCAGTTGTACCACGCCTATCCACTTGAAGTACCCCAAAAAACTGACTTCCGTCTTTTGTATTCTCACAAAGAAGTTCCCGACGAGGGAGTGTACGAACGGTACCTTCAGATACGCGAGGTATGTCAGCACTAGGAGGACTATTATGTAGTGCAGGTTCCTCTTCGCCCACGACCAGCTGTAGGAGGCCACTATCAGGAAGGCCGCCATCATAAAGAACACCCATCCCCTGTGGGTAAATGTGTAAACGGAAAAGACGGCGGCTAGCACTATGAAATCAATGGGGCGCTTTGACCTGAGGAAGCGTATGAGGAACAGCATGGAGAACGAGAAGAGAACGAGGCCCAGGTTCTCAGGGATGTAGAGGCTGGTTCTGTAGATGAAGTTGGGTGCGAAGGCCAGAAAAATCGTGGCGATAATGGTGCTGCTTCTCCTCCCGGTGAGTTCCCTGAAGACCAAGTAGAATCCAAAGACCGCAATGGTGCCGTAAACCGCCGGCAGTACAAAGAACACGTAGTTTGATGGGAACAACCGGTAGACCATTGCCCCGATGATATGGAACAGGGGCGGATAACTGTACGCTTTGAGCCCCAGCAGTGAGGGGAGGTCCCGTGAGATACTGCCTATCCCGTTGTGGACCAGTCTGAGGGTTATGTCTCTGTGCAGGTACTCATCGTACGTGGCGAGTAAGAGGGTTCTGTGCGGCACCAGTCTGATTAGGAACGAAACGATGAGAATCAGGGGAAGACAGATCCTGTACACGGTTTCTCTCATTCCAGGCACCCCTCAAATTTTTAAGCCTCTTTCTTAACTCTATCTGGTGGTGAAGTGAAGGGGTTAAAAATCTTTAGCCTGGCGTTCTTCTCTTACCTGTTCTTATCGGTTTACTCCAACTACTTTGACGGTGGTCTACGGGATGTTATCTATTCCCGTGGTTTTTATCCCTCAATGGTGGTTCTGGGGGTTGTCTATGCCCTTATCTTCTTCGGGTTCTTTGCCGTTGGGTACCGGGTGGGGTTGAGTCCTCCGGGATGGTTTTATGCGGCTCTGCTGTTTGTGGTCTCCTTCTCGGAGTATCCCTTCGGGCCCATCGTTGTTGTTATGGTCATTGTCGCCGTGTATTGCCTTAAGGAGCACTTCACCCGTGTTCTTGCCATTTATTCTATCTTAACTGGACTCCTAGTTCCTCTGATATTCTATACTGTTTTTGGTGTTCCCTTCTTTCACAGGGGCCTTCGCTACGAGCTTGTTGGACCATTGGTGGCATCGGCGTTTCTTGGGGCGGCAGGGTTAGTGTACACGGGGGCGTCCCTCAAGCTTAAGACGGTCGTCCTTGCTCTCCTCTCCATCATATTCATTCTTGGAACCTTCAGGTCTTTGTTGTTGCTGATATACCTCGCTTACTTTCTGGATCTCTACCTGAGGGGAGCGTTTAGAGGGGACCTCCGGGCGCCGTTGGCCGGTGGAATCTTCTTGGGGGTCCTCATACTCTGGATGAGCGGAGGTGTGGATGCCCTGCTGGTCCGTGTGGGTTTTACATTCCTCGTGTTTCATAACATCGTCCGCCTTTCCCTTCCATGGGGTATCTACCACGGGCACCTGCTCCTCAGCGGAGATCCCCGGGGAACGGTGGGGGCACTGTTCGGAACGAGTGTCCATTACACCTACTTCTTCTTTGGGCAAGCGGTGGCTGATTTTGGGGTTGTGGGTGTATTGGAGGCCTTTTTACTTGGTCTTTTCCTTAGAGATAGTGAGGATGACCCCAAAACGTTTGCGTTCGTTCTCGCCATGTTCATCTACGCCATGGACCCTGGTATAGATAACCTCATACTCTCCTTCGTATTGGGAGCCCTGTTGATTAAGAAACTGTCCTAGTGGTACAAACCGGGACTTGGTGCCCCTAGTTTGTCATGAAAGGTATCACCTGGCGTGAAGAACCCTTTGTATCTCAGTGGAGACGAAATCTTTATATCCATGGGGATGTGAGAGTATAGGTGACCATTACGCTTAGGAGGTGTTTGAATGAGTAGGAAGGCATTGAGCCTTTTGGTCGCGGTAGTAATGTTGCTTTCAGTAGTTCCAGCAGCCCTGCCTTACACTGCGGCTTCGCCGACTAATACTTCCGCGGTGGCTTCGGCTCCGACTTCAATAAACAATCATGAGGCACCAACCCTTCAGGAATTGAATCCCAACGTGGCAAAGTACATTGACATGCTTCATGGCACACTTCTCTCCTCCGGGAGGAAGGACGTTCGGCTTATCATAGCCCCTCAGACCGGATATGGTGATCAGGTTCTTAAGGCACTGAAGGCGCTGGGGGCCAAGATTGACCCGATAAGCAAACCCAAGTACGATTTCATCGTTGCTACTTTACCCACCGACAAGCTCCCGGCTCTGAAGTCCATGAGGGGACTTGCTTATGTCTGGGAGGACAAAACAGTCAAACTTCCAAAGCCGGTTAAACCGGAGAGGAACCTCAAGGCACCGATAAGCAAGATAACTACAAGCGGAGCCGGAGGATACGACCCGTTTGCCTGGGACATGTACGCCATTGATGCTCCTCAGGCTAGGGAGGAGTACAACATCTCAGGATCACACGCCCTGATTGCGATTGTTGATACCGGCGCCGACGTTGCCCAGCCGTACCTCCAGCAGACCCCGGACGGGAGGAGGAAGATCATCTACTGGATGGACGAGACCGGTGAAGGTAACGCGGACGTCAGCTACACCTTCAACTCAACCCAGGTTGTTGGGGGAACGGTGAGCCTCTCCCTAACGAACGTCACGCTTGACTGGGGACCGTACGCCACGTTGGTTATGAGGCCGTCGGAGTACACGACCATACCACAGCTCAACATCACCCTTGACTTCGGTGGTGTTAACGTCACCAACGGCACATACCACTTCGGATTCCTCCCCGAGAGGTACTTCGATATAAACTTTGACCACAACTACGACGAGATCTATTTCGTCCTCGTTACCCCAGACAGCGAGGTCTACTTCTATCCGGTTCCTCTCCAGCTCAACACTACCGACGCAAATACCCTCCACGCCATCGTTAACGGCACCTTGAACACCACCATCCTCAAGGCTATGATGACGATTCCAAGCGGTGTCAACTACACCTACGACGTCAACTTGAGCAACGCCTATCAGATAACCCCGTTCGATTCGACCGGCGACTACATCCTCCTTGGACCGGGTTCGGTTAGTAATACAACCTACGTGCAGTTCTCGGAAGGACAGGCCTCGGTCATCCAAGTGGCCAACGGCACCGTTTACAACAGCATTGTGCTCTCCAAGGTCTCGACTGATACCGTGGTCTTTGGATGGGACGGCGGTCAGCACGGCACACACGTTTCTGGAACCGCCGCAGGTTACGGTCTTCCTGGAAGCTACTTCCAGGGCCTTGAGGGAGTCGCCCCCGGTGCCCAGCTACTTGAGTTTAAGTCGCTCTCAAGCATCGGGTACGGTGCCACTTCATGGATCATTAACGGGATGATCGACGCCGCCCTTAGCGGTGCGGACGTTATAAGCATGAGTCTTGGCGGCCTCTGGAACGGATACAACGACGGTATAGAGGATCCGGAAAACTTCTACGCCAACCTTCTGACCGAGATGTTTGGAGTTGTCTTCTCCATAGCCGCGGGCAACGACGGACCAAGCACAACCACTGTGGGTGCCCCGGGGGACGCTGACCTCGTGATAACAGTCGGTGCCTTCAGAGACGGAGCCAGCTGGAGCTTCTTCCACGGTCTCAACGACGTCTACAGCGGCCCGGCGAGCTTCTCCAGCAGGGGACCGCGCCTCGATGGTATGGTCAAACCCGATGTCATGGCCCCAGGTGAGTTCGTGTTCTCGAGCCTCCCGATATGGTCCGTCGGCTACTATGGAACATGGGCATCGGACTTCTGGGACGGCACCAGTATGGCCACCCCACACGTTACCGGTGCCGTTGCACTGCTCGTGGACTACGCCAGGATCCACAACCTGACCTACGACCCGTTCATGATAAAGAGGGCCCTTGAGCTCTCGGCTGAACCAGTCAGCGGGGCAAGTCCCATAGACCAGGGATATGGACTTATAAAGATCGACAGGGCCATACAGGAGCTCATCAAGCTCAGCAAGGAGAAGAGCACCTACATCTACGCGGGCACCACATTTGGCCCGTATCAGAACCCGCTTGGAGAGAAGCAGCTCCCGCTGTTTGCGAACATACTCTTCAACGGCTGGTTCCAGCTTAACCACCACTTCCCGTACCTCTATAGGGGCATCTACCTCAGAAACGAGAGGCCGGGGACGGTTCCAATATACATCTATGGAATGGTCTACAACCGGGCCGGTGCCCTGGTTCCTGTGAACGGGACCTACGACATATCCACCAGCGTCCCCTGGCTGAAGGTCAACACCAACGAGATCACAGCCCACCTCAACAAGGCCAACTTCAGTCTCGCCGGCTTCAGATACTCCGACTTCTACAACACCACCGGGCTCGTCTACGTCACCGTTGATTACTCCCAGCTTCAGAAGCCCGGAACCTACGTCGGCTACGTATATATAGACGATCCGAGCACGGACTACATCGACGGTGCCGTTCCAGTCGTTGTGACCGTCCCGATAAACAAGAACGGGGCTGCAACCGGACACCTGAGCGACGTTGAGATGTCCGGTCAGGCCAAGCACTACTACGTTGACGTTCCAACCGGAACCAGTGAGCTCAAAGTTACCGTCAGCGTTCCGGTTGATAAGAACGGTGTGCCAATGGGCAGGGTCAGGCCGGTGATAACCACCCCACGCGGTATCGTGATGGCCTCCATCGTTCCTAACTACTACTTCGTTGGGGCTGGAAGCCCGTACATGACCTACACCTGGACGTTCTACGACCCACAGCCTGGAACCTGGGAGGTAACCGCGTACTCCAGCGTCAGCAGCTACGCCAGAACCGGATACGAGCTCTCACACTACAACATTGACGTTCAGCTCCTTGGTGTCACCGCAACACCGAGCAGGGTATACCAAGACTTCAGTGAACCTGGCAACTACACGCTCGGTGTGACCTACAGGAACACGATGGGAGACGTCGATGTGTCCTCTTTCGGATACGGTCTCGGCAACCTTGAGAACGCGAACGCTTACCAGCTCCAGATCAACCAGGATCAGTGGCAGATCGTGGACATCATAAACGCCACACCGGCACAGAAGCTCTACTACTTCAAAATCGGTATAACCGCACCTGAGAACAAGAGCGCTGACCTCGATCTCTACGTATTCTACTACACCTCATGGGATGCGCTCATGGCGGACCTGAACAGCGGAATTCTAGGGCAGAATGCCACCAAGATCTACACCGATCAGATAGGTCCGACCGCCTACGAGAGCCTTGACCTTTTCATGCCCGCTCCAGGATACTATATGGCCGTTGTTAATGGCTATAGCGTCCCGATAGCCAACATGAGCTACATATACTACAGGCAGGTTCTCAAGGACAACGGGCAGGTGATCACCGATGAGACCCCATTCACCCTGACCAACGGTGCCTCTGCCCAGGTTGGTTACACTGTAGAACTCACCGCACCGGGAACATACCTGGGTGTCGTGGGTCTCAAGGACGTTGAGAGCGGCATGGCACTTACCTACGCCCCAATGATACTGCAGGTGGGCAAACCTCAGATGTACGTTGCCCTAATGGGCACGCCGACCCTCGGAAAGCCATCGCTGATGACCCTCAAACTGCTTGACAAGGCCACCATGATGCCAATCGAGGGTGAGGCAACCGTCTACATCAACGGTCAGCAGTACATAGCGGAGAACGGCGAGGTGCAGTTCTACATCACTCCGCTCCAGAGGACTTACACATTCAACATCGATGTCGTGACGCCGAACTACCAGGACTACACCGGAACGTTCACCCTGAACGTTCAGGAACCAGCACAGAGCAGGGTTCTCTCCCCGCTTCAGACGGCCCCGTATGTTGCAGAGGGCGCCGGTTCGGTCACCACCTACGGCGCAACCGACACCATGCTGAACTTTACAGTTGATGGTCCAAGTGGCGAGACCGGCTACGTCTTCGTAACCCTGCCGACGGACACTCAGATGATAACCGTTCAGCCCAACAGCCACATACTCAACTACTACACTTTGGAATACAAGAACGCAATATACCTGATCATAGAGGTCAAGTACGCCTCGCCCGTCACCATTAACGTCGAGTATAAGACTTCCCGCTGGATAGTCAGCACCTGGAACTTCGTCTGGTATATGCTGTACTGGAGGTACGACCAGAAGTTCAACGACCTGTATCAGAAGGCCGTTAAACTCGGCGTCGATAACGAAACCCTCCAGGAGGCCCTGAAGTACAAGCAGACTGCGGACAACTACTTTGAGCAGGCCAAGAAATACATGGTGAACCCATCGAGGCAGCAGCTTAGCATCATGGCGTTGCCCTATGTCAGGAGGGCCTATCTCAACATACTTAAGGCATACAACCTCCTTGAGACTGCTGTTGAGGCGGCCCAGCAGACCGAGGGCTGATGCCCTCTACCCTTTTTCTCATTTACCTAACCCTTTTAAACCGCCCATCGTTTCCACCTCTGGTGGCGTTCATGATATACATCAAGGTTTACCGGGTTCAGGGTGAGGTTCTCCTTGCGGCATGTGACGAGGGACTCCTTGGAAAGACTCTTAGGGACGGAGAGCTCAAGCTGGAGGTTAAAGAAAGATTTTACGGCGGGAAACTAGTTGAGGTGGACGCTCTGGAGACGCTTCTGGGGGAAGCAACGATAGCCAACCTCGTCGGGGAGCAATGTGTGAAGAAGGCCATCGAACTCGGCTACGTGGACTCTGAGAGGGTGCTGTTGATTGAGGGGATCCCCCACGCCCAGATGGCGAAGATGTTTCTCTGAGGTGGGATCATGACTGAGAGGTTCTGTTACAGATGCGGGATAAGTGAGGAGGAAGGAGGGCCGTTGATAGAGGGACTCTGTCAGGTATGTTTCAGAAAGGAAAACCCCCTGCTGCTTCTTGAAGAGGAGGTAAACACTGAACTGTGTCAGAACTGTGGGAGTTACCGAAAGCACGGGACATGGGTCGATCCGGAGACCTATGAATTGGAGGCGCTCATATTCGAGGTGGCCGGCAACGCACTCATCGAGGCGATTGAGAGGTTGCTGAGGGAGAAGGTCAGGCACTACAAGATCCTGTCCATGGATGAGCTTGGGGTTATAACGGAGCTCCCCGTTGGCGAGGCCGTGGTGGCGTTTGAGCCTCTTGAGTGGCACATAGAGTACTTCCCGGCCATAGTGACTTATAAGGTTCGCCTCAAGGCCCGGATACACGAGCTCCAGAGGGAGCTTCACGACGAGGAGAAGCACGTTACCGTCTACGTTCGTCAGACGATATGTCCCCGCTGCAGCAGGTTTCTTGGGGGCTACTTTGAGGCCATTCTGCAGGTTCGTGCCGAGGGCAGGCCGCTGACGAAGGCGGAGAGAAAGGAAGTCGAGGATATTGTTGGCCAAAAGATCGACGAGATAATGCGCAAGGACAGAATGGGCTTCATACAGGACACCATCGAGAAGGAGGAGGGATTGGACTTCTACATGGGGTCAAAGGGCTCCGCCAGGAAACTCGCCCAGGCCATACGGGATCGTTTTGGGGGGACCATAAACGAAGCCTACGAGCTGGTCGGAATTGACAGACAGACCAGTAAGGAGGTCTACCGCACGAGTGTAAGAGTCAGGATTCCAAAGTTCCAGAGGGGGGACGTCGTGAGTGACAGACATGGAAAAGTTTACCTCGTGGAGTACGTGGACGGGAGGGGCATTGAGCTGAGGGACCTTGAGACCCAGGAACGCGGGAGAATGGACTGGAAGACCGCAAGGCGGGATGGCCTCCGAGAGATAGAGTACGAGACTGAGGAGGCAATGGTGACGAGCATCGGAAGGGACGAGGTACAGTTCATGGACATGAGGACCTACGAGACGTTTGAGATGGGGAAGCCCAACGTCGAGATTGAAGAGGGTGAGGTGTACGTTTTAATCCGGACCGGTTCCAGAAGGTACGTGGAAGGGAAAAAGGATGTAGAATGACACTCTAATTGCTTTTTATGCTACATCCGCCAACCTTTTAACCCCCGTTTTGGAATCATCTTGGGTGATGGATATGGCGGGGAAAACTGTGGTTATCATAGGCGGTGGGGCCGCCGGCATGAGCGCGGCTTCGCGCGTTAAGAAACTGAGACCGGAATGGGACGTCAAGGTCTTCGAGGCAACGGAATGGGTCAGCCACGCCCCCTGCGGTGTGCCTTATGTCGTCGAGGGAATCTCACCCCAGGAAAAGCTCATGCACTACCCACCGGAGGTCTTCATCAAGAAGCGCGGTATAGACCTCCACATGAAGGCTGAAGTCGTGGAGGTCGAGCAGGGAAGAGTACGCGTCATGGAAGGGGATGGGGAGCGTACCTACGAATGGGACTACCTCTTATTTGCAAACGGGGCCTCGCCTCAGGTTCCTGCCCTCGAAGGTATCGATCTCCCAGGCGTCTTCACAGCCGACCTGCCCCCGGACGCGGTTGCCATCCGAGGGTACCTGGAGAAGAACGATGTCAGGAACGTTGTCGTTATCGGAACCGGGTACATAGCCCTTGAAATGGCCGAGGCCTTCGTGGCCCAGGGTAAGAACGTCACCCTCATCGGTAGAAGTGAGCGTGTTCTGAGGAAGACGTTTGACGCCGAGGTAACCGGGATAGTCGAGTCCAAGTTGAGGAACCACCTGAACCTCCGCCTTGAGGAGCTCACCATGCACCTGGAGGGCAGGGGGCGGGTTGAGAAGGTGGTAACGGACGCCGGGGAGTACCCTGCGGATATGGTGATAGTGGCAACGGGTATAAAGCCGAACACGGAACCAGCCAGAGAGCTGGGCGTGAGGATAGGCGAGACCGGAGCGATATGGACAAACGAACGGATGGAAACGAGCGTGGAGAATGTCTACGCCGCCGGTGACGTTGCGGAAACGAGACACCTGATAACCGGCAGACGGGTATGGGTTCCATTGGCCCCTCCCGGCAACAAAATGGGCTATGTAGCTGGGTCGAACATCGCCGGAAGGATCATTCACTTCCGGGGGGTCCTGGGAACGAGTGTAACAAAGTTTCTGGATCTTGAGATTGGGAAGACCGGGCTCACCGAGGTGGAGGCCATCAGGGAGGGATACGATGTAAGGACCGCTTTCATCAAGGCAAAGACGAGGCCACACTACTACCCTGGGGCGGGGGATATTCACCTCAAGGGCGTTGTGGACAACGAGACTAACAGACTACTTGGGGTTCAGGCGGTCGGCGCCGAGGTTCTCCCGCGGATAGACACGGCCGCCGCAATGATAGGCGCGAACTTCACCACGGAGGATGTCTTCTTCACGGATCTGGCCTACGCACCCCCCTTTGCCCCTGTGTGGGACCCCCTCATAGTCCTAGCCAGGGTGCTGAAGTTCTGACTCTCCTCTTCCCTTTTGGACAAGCGCAAGCTTTAAACCGTCTTCCCACACTCCCCGGTTGGGGATGAAAATGGGAAGAGAACGGAAGGTGATAGCTGGACTGATAATCAACCCAATCGCCGGAATGGGGGGCAGGGTGGCGCTGAAAGGTACTGATGGCGTTGTTGAGGAAGCGGTAAAGAGGGGAGCGAGGCCCATCGCGGAGGACCTGACAAGGCTATTCCTTCACGAGCTCAGCCACTACGGAGAATCCCAGGGGATACGGTTCATGACGGGTCCGGATGGTTTGGGTGAGAGCGTACTGAAAGATTTTGACTTCCGTTACGATGTCATACGGCACAGGGAAGTTGGCTACCGTGAGGTCATGGGTGTTAAACTGCCGGATACGAGGGCCGAGGATACCGAGGAGCTGGCGAGAAGAATGAAGGGGGACGTGGATATCCTAGTCTTCGCGGGCGGTGATGGTACCGCGAGGGACGTTTTTAAAGCCGTTGGGGGAGAGCTTCCAATCCTGGGTATTCCGACTGGGGTGAAGATGTTCTCTGGAATCTTTGCCGCCTCACCCGAAAACGCCGCCAGGCTTCTCGTTGAGTTTCTCTTGGGAAATGCGCGGCTGGTCGAACGGGATGTCATGGACTTGGATGAGAACGCGTTCAGACACGATGAGGTGCGGCCCAGACACTACGGGAAGGTTCTTACCCCCTACACTGAACTCCTCCTCCAGGGGGCAAAGGAACCCACAAAAACGGACGAGGCGGAGGATATTGAAGCGACAATAGAGGCACTCGCGGATGAACTTGAGGACGGCGTCTACTTTCTGGGGGCCGGCTCCACAATAAAACGGCTTAAGGACATGCTTGGAATAGACGGTACACTCCTGGGTGTTGATATCGTTGAGGTGCGGAATGGAAAAGCCCGGCTCCTCGTCAGGGACGCCGCTGAGGGCGATCTCCTTCGCTTCGTGAACAAACGGCCAAAGGTGATTGTCACGGTAATCGGTGGACTGAACTTCCTATTTGGCAGGGGCAACCAGCAGTTCTCCGCTGAGGTACTCAGGAACATCCCGAAGGAGAATATTATAGTGGTCGCGGCCCCCTCCAAGGTGAGGGACGGTTTCATCAGGGTTTACACAGGGGATAGTGAGGTGGATGAGAAACTCAGGGGTTACATAAAGGTCAGGGTCAGTCCTTGGATGGAGAGGATGGTTAAGGTCGTTTAAGGGTTGAACCAGAAGCCGTTTATACTTCCTTCTCGTAGTTTAAGCGGGTGAGCCTTGTGAAGTACAGTCGTATTGCAGTCAAGCTGTTTGAACGGGAAGTAGAGGACGTTTTTTATGACCCAGTTTATTATGGACGAACTCTGAAGGTCTTTGGAATGGATGAGTGGCCCGGGAAGGCTTTGAAGTACTTTGCCGACGAGTACCGGAAGCTTGATTACGGGGTCGTCATCTTTGACACTGAAGGCGACTTCCCGGAGGAGGGTTTCGACACCGTAATTCGGGTGAGGGATGGGGGGAAGACGGGCCTTGATCCCTTAGTACTCGCGTCTCAGGGCCGTCTGGATGGCTACACCGCGGCCACCATAATCCAGACCATCTACGGTCTTGACAGAACCCTGACCGAGCGGCTCTATGCTGATTTTCTCGCAGGGAGAGTGAAGAGCGTCCCCGAAGCGGCAGAGGCGAAGGCAAAGTACTCGGAGGTCATCCAGGAGAGTTACACCCCCTTGGACAAGGCCTTTTATTCGGGAAAACCACCGGAATTTGGAAAGAAACTCCTGGTGAACCTCGGTGAAACCTACAGCGTAACGGTGGCGGGAATGGCATTTCTCATCGTGAGCGCCCTAGTCAGAAAGAGGCGCAACACCGTCATAGGCGTAAACGACGCTGCTGTTCTCGCCTACAGTAATATTGGGGGAGCCGCCATCCCTCTGATAACGAGACCGATGAGAAGACGGGTCACGGTACTCGCCACGCAGTACGCCATCGATTCAATTATGAACCTCGCCGGCCCAACACTGCTCCTCTACCACGACCCGGATACGCAGAGTGTCCTGTATGAAGCCAACGGTGTCCCCCCTGGTCCGATGAGAAAGCACGTTCACAAAGGACAGGCGGCCTTTATCTACCGCACTCCAGAGACCATAGATGTTGCGTGGGGTGAGCTGCTCCTTTAGCCCCTCACCCCTTTTACTAGCTCCTCCATGACCCCAAGGAACCTCTCGACCTCTTCAAGGCTGTTGTAAACGTGGAAGGATGCCCTGACGGTCCCGTTTATCCCAAGCTTCTTCATTACCGGCAGGGCGCAGTGGTGTCCGCTCCTCACCATAATTCCATGCTCGTCAAGTACTGCCGCAACGTCGTGGGGATGTAGCGGCGGCACGTTGAAGCTCACCACACCCGCATGCTTCTTAAGGTTCTTTGGCCCATACCATGGGACTTCAAGTTCATCGAGTCCTTCGGTTATCCTCTTTACGAGCTTGTGCTCCTGTCTTTCAATCTCCCCGAGTCCAATTCTCTCAATGTACCTTATCCCTGCGGCGAGGCCGATGGCCCCTCCTATGTTCGGTGTTCCCGCTTCGAACCTCTCCGGGGGTTCCGTCAATGTGTAACAGCAGAGTTCAACGTCATCGATGGTCCCCCCGCCTATGAGCGGTGGTTCAAAAGTATCAAAAAACTCTGCGTTGACGTAGAGCACCCCTATCCCGGTTGGTCCCATCGGCCCCTTGTGGCCGGAGAAACCCAGGAAGTCCGCGTGGAGCTTCTTCACATCAACTTCCATGTGACCGACGCTCTGGGCCGCGTCGACGACGAATATCGCCCCGGCTTCCTTCGCCATCTTGCCCAGCTCTTCCACCTCGTGGATGACCCCGAGTGCGTTGGAAACGTGCTGAACCGCGACCAGCTTCGCGCCCTTGATCTTCCCCTCGGCGTCGCTCAGATCGAGGTTGCCCTCGTCGTCCCCCGTTATGAAATCCAGTTTGAGGCCCCTCTTTTTGGCGAGTCTCTGCCAGGGGAGCAGGTCGGAGTGGTGCTCGTACGGGGTGGTGACTATTCTGTCGCCCGGTTTGAAGAGCCCCTCTAAGCCGAGGGCGACCAAGTTGAGGCTCTCACTCGTGTTCTTCGTGAAGATTATCTCCTCAAACCCGGCGTTGATGAAATCGGCCACCACCTTCCTGCTCTCCTCGTACTTGGCAGTGGCCATCTGAGAGAGCCGGTGAACCCCGCGGTGGACGTTGGCGCGGTATTTGAGGTAGTACTCGTCCATGGCTTCGATGACTGGCTTCGGCGTAAGTGAGGTTGCCGTGTTGTCGAAGTAGATGACCTCGCCCGTCAGGGGTATATCCCTCCTAACATCCTCCGGAATCTTCATAGAACCACCTCCAGCACTCCGGCACAGTAGTA
Organism: Thermococcus sp.; assembly: GCF_026988555.1. Lineage (NCBI taxonomy): Archaea > Methanobacteriati > Methanobacteriota > Thermococci > Thermococcales > Thermococcaceae > Thermococcus > Thermococcus sp. The sequence goes on from NZ_JALSLB010000051.1 coordinate 26,461, forward strand.
CACGATGCGCGCGATTTCCTGTCCCTTCTCTACCTCATCGAGGAGCTTTATTATGATCTTTCCACTGGGATAGACGCTTAACTCCCATCCCTCAACCTTGGCTATCAGCAGCATCCCGGGGATGAGCCGCTCTATGGAGTATCCCCTCTCCTTCAGGCATTCCGCGGTTTGAGTGAGGTCGATCTCTACAGGTTTCTCCCAGGAGTACGCCCCTATAACGAGGCCTTTCATCGTTGTACACGGCTTTGCGATTATCACTCCTATCACCCGGTGGAATTTGGGCAGGAAGCGTTTATATGTTTCTCAAACCGATGGTTGGAAAGTTGAGTTTAAACACGTACTGTTCTGGACAGAACTGCCCAGCACCATCCTCTGCTGCGTGGGGGGAGCGTACCAACACCTATAAAGGGAGTGAATGAAATCCTATATCAACTGGAAGATGCGGAGGTCTGAGGAATGATTGGAGACGAGAGATGGGATGGTGTTTACTCCTTTGAGGATTCCCCGTTTATCATGGAGATACTCACGGAGCTGAGGAACAGGGAGACGGGCAGCATACCCTTCCGGAAGGGTCTTGTAAAGCTTGGACGGTACATGGGATACGAATTGACGAAGCTCATGGACGTTGAGAGGGTTCGGATCGAGACCCCCCTTGAGGCCACGGAAGGCATCCTGGTTAAGGACCGGCGCAATGTCGTCATAATAACGGTTCTTCGTGCCGCAATACCTCTGATGGAGGGGTTGATAAAGGTCTTTGAGCATGCTCGGGTGGGGATAGTCTCGGCGTCGCGTGGAAAGGCTCCGGAGTTCGAGATAGAGATGAACTACATCAAGATCCCGAGGATAACACCGCAGGACACCGTCATAGTCGCTGACCCAATGATCGCCACCGGCTCAACGCTGGTCAGGGCCCTCCGGGAGCTTTCAAAGTATGGAAAACCGAAGCGTCTGATGGTCCTTGGTGTCCTTGCCGCCCCTGAGGGAATAGAGCGCCTCAAGCGCGAGTTCCCGGAGCTCAATGTGGTAGTTGCCAAAGTGGACAGGGAACTCAACGAGCACGGCTACATCCTTCCGGGTCTGGGCGATGCTGGTGACAGGGCCTTCGGGGCACCCATAAAGGCTCCGATGCCCCCAGGAACGCGTGGGGTCTGAGGTCAGCGAACCGACCTTCTCCAATTTCCCTTTTGGGATATCTTGTAACTTTTTCGGGACAGATGCCCCAGCCCCTTCCTTTGATTACCCATTTATGTCCAATTCGCTCCGGAAAAGTATAAAAGCAGAAGGGAACTAGCATTTATGCTGGGTGTACTGCATGGAAGGAGAAGCTCATACATTCAAAGTTGGCGGGGCCACCCTATCGATCCCACAGAAGGCTGACATGCGCTACCTATACATTGAGATAACCAACCGCTGCAACCTTCACTGTGAGATGTGCTTTAAGCAGTACTGGGAGGATAGGGAGGGGGACATGGAGTGGGAGCTGTTCCTTAAGATCCTTGACGACGCAGAAGAGTTTCCGGACCTGGAGATGATCTACCTTGGGGGCATAGGGGAGCCTACGGTTCATCCCAGGTTCTTAGACATGGTGACCGAGGTAAAGAAGCGTGGATTTGCACTTGGAATGAGTACGAACGGTTTTCTACTGACGAAAGAGCGGATTCGGCGGCTCGTTGAGCTTGAGACCGATTTGATCTACATCTCCCTGGACACCATACCGACCCAGACGACCCGTTTGGGTCACATAATGCCCAGTGTCGCGGTTGACAGGATAAAACTCATCCAGGAGACCAAGAGGGAGATGGGAAAGTACTTCCCCCACGTTGGGGTTGAGGTAGTTGCCAGTAAGGAGAACTACGAGCACCTCCCGGATATAGCGCGGTTCCTGGGCGAGGTAGGTATAGATAGCCTGCTGATATCCAACATCGTCCCGATTCGACGGGAACACAGCGGGACAATAGTCTACGACGGGAGCGTCGATATGGATTCCGTGGTCAAGGAACTTCAGTCGATTTACGGCGGTTTTGTACTGAGGTTGCCTGAGTTCAAGCTGAGGACGGAGAGACACTGTGATTTTGTGGAGAACAAGACGACCGTTATCCGGTGGGATGGGGAGGTCTCCCCCTGCTACAGGCTGCTTCATACATATCCTGAGGTCGTTTTCGGGCGGGAGAAAAAAGTCCTGGCCCACTCTTTTGGCAACGTGAAGGATAAAAGCCTGAAGGACATATGGACGAGCAGAGATTACGGCTGGTTCCGTTTTGTTGTTGAAAATGCGCTTTATCCCAGCTGCACCGATTGTCCTCTCAACACGTCGTGCTCCTTTGTCCACGATACTGAAGCTGACTGCTGGGGCAACACCCCAAGTTGCGCCGACTGTTTGTGGGCCCGCCGCATAGTCCTGTGTCCCGTCCCGATGAAGGGCATCAAGGGTTACTGGTAAGCGTTTTGGATTAATTTATACCTTGATGTTCATACTTTCTGCTTTCGTCAATCTTATTAGCATCAATGTACATTAATAACACGATGAATGTATGTAGGCACGAGACATGTTTGGATACTGGGGAAAGATTCTGAGGGTAAACCTCTCCACAGGAAAGATTAGCGAAGAAACCTTCGATGAAAAGTTCGCTCAGAGATGGCTCGGGACCAGGGGATTCGAGATCCACTACCTGTTTAAGGAGATCGATCCAAAGGTTGACCCGTTGAGCCCCGACAACAAGCTACTGTACACCACTGGTCCCCTGACCGGAACCACTGCCCCGACGGGCGGGAGGTACATGGTCATAACCAAGAGCCCCCTGACCGGTTATATAGCAATGGCCAACTCCGGCGGCTTCTTCGGGGCCGAGCTCAAGTTTGCGGGCTGGGACGCCGTTATAGTGGAAGGAAATGCTGACCATCCGGTTTACCTGTACATCAACGATGATCAGGTTGAGCTCAGGGACGCATCGCACCTCTGGGGCAAGCGCGTGGGAGAGACCGAGGAGACCCTGACGAAGGAGATTGGGGACAAGCACGTTCAGATAGCGTCCATCGGCCCAGCCGGTGAAAACCTCGTAAAGATCGCCGCGGTTATGAACAACGGTCACCGCGCCGCTGGAAGGGGTGGTGTAGGTGCCGTCATGGGCAGTAAAAAGCTCAAGGCCATAGTCGTGAGGGGTCATAAGCGCGTTGAGGTTGCTGACAGGAGCAAGTTCACGAGTGTTGTTAAGGAGAAGATAGAGAAGCTGAAGAAGGATCCGGTCGCGGGAGGCGGTCCTCCGAACTACGGTACCGCGGTTCTGGTCAATATCATAAACTCAAACGGTCTCTACCCGACCAGGAACTTCAAGACTGGCGTCTTTGAATACGCTGAGGAGCAGAGCGGCGAGGCGATGACCGCAAAGTACCTCGTCAGGAACAAACCGTGCTGCGCCTGTCCGATCGGCTGTGGAAGGGTCAACAGGGTAGGAACAGTTGGAGTTACAGAGGGTCCGGAGTACGAGAGCACCTGGGCGCTTGGAGCCCACCTCGGCATAAACGACCTCGCGAGCATCATCGAGGCCAACCACCTCATAGACGACCTGGGAATGGACACCATCTCCACTGGTGGAACCCTCGCCACCGCCATGGAGCTCTACGAGAAGGGCCTGCTCAAGCAGGAAGACCTCGGTGAGGATGCTCCCCCGTTCAGGTGGGGCAACACTGAGGTTCTCCACTACTACATCGAGAGGATAGCCTACAGAAAGGACTTCGGGGACAAACTGGCCGAGGGAGGTTACCGACTGGCCGAGATGTACAACGGAACCGAGTACTTCATGGGTGTCAAAAAGCAGGAACTCCCGGCCTACGACCCGAGGGGTGCCGAGGGACATGGTTTGGGCTACGCCACCGATAACCGCGGTGGAGACCATATCAAGGCCTACATGATAAGCCCGGAGATCCTTGGCTACCCGTACAAGATGGATCCGCACGACATAAGCGACGAGAAGATCAAAATGCTCATACTCTTCCAGAACCTCACCGCGATAATAGACGCCGCGGGACTGTGTGTCTTCACCACCTTTGGCCTGGGCGGGGACGACTACCGCGACATGCTCAACGCGGCCCTTGGGTGGGACTTCACCACGGAGGGGTACCTGAAGATAGGTGAACGCATCTGGAACGCGGAGAGGTTGTTCAACCTCAAGGCCGGCCTCGACCCGCTCAAGGAGGACACCCTGCCGAAGAGGCTCACGGACGAGCCGATGCCGGACGGCCCCAACAAGGGACACGTCGTCAGGCTGAAGGAGATGCTACCGCGCTACTATTCCCTTAGAGGCTGGACTGAGGAAGGAAAGATAACGGAGAACAAGATTGAGGAACTTGGCCTTGAGGAGTTCCTGTGAACTCCTCCTGTTTTGATTTATCCCGGAAGTTCCCATGTGTGAGATACGCCCTCACCGGGAATCCTCGCGGGCTTTCTCCCGCTCTATCTTTTCCTTCCAGTACGGGTCGACTTCCAGCATCTGATGTATGAACGCCTCCACGACGTCCCTGACCTTCCCATGCGCTCCCGTTATGACTTCTACCCCCGACTCCCTGAAGTAGCCAACCGCTTTTCCACCCATTCCGTAGGCTAACACGACTTTTCCCCCGTGCTCCTTTATAAAGTCAGGCAAATCTCCCGGCCCGTGCTCCTTGAAAGGAACCTCGACGACCTCCACACCTTTGATTTCGTTGTCCTCTACGTCCACAAAGACGAAGTACCTGGCCCTACCGAAGTGACCGCTCACCCTGCTCTCCAGTCCTCTATCATCCTCAGTGGGAATGGCTATTCTCATTTCCCTCACCATAACCTGTGAATAAGTTTTCAGATATAAACTTTGTGCGTATGCACGCGGTACCCACTCCTGGCCAGCAAACTTTAAAAACAGTTAGGGTTGCCTAACACATGAAAAATATCTAAAATGAAAAATGCAACAGGTGAGGTTCATGTTCAGGAAAATCCTTTTTCCAACGGATTTCAGCGAGGGCTCCTACAGGGCAGCAAAATACTTCAAAAGGGCTAACGGTATGGCGGTAGGTGAGGTGATCCTCCTCCACGTGGTGGATGAGGGAACCTTTGAGGACCTCCTCAACGGCTATTCCCTCCTCTACAGTGACGAAAACATGGAGATCGATGCCGTCAAAAGAGAGCTCCTTAAGAAGACAATGGAAAAGCTCCGGGCTAAGGTCGAGGACTGCAAGAAAATATTCAAGACTGAAAACGTGAGGCCAGTGGTTAGATTCGGTCGCCCCTGGGAGGAGATCGTTAAGGTTGCCGATGAGGAGGACGTGTCGCTCGTACTCCTCCCCAGCCATGGAAAGCTCGGCTTTTCACACGAAATCCTCGGCTCAACTACCGTTCGCGTACTGAGACAGACTAGAAGGCCCGTTCTTATTGTAAAGACTAACTGCGAATGCGGAGGTGATGAAGAATGAACTGGCTGAAATTCAAGAATCACCTGGATAAATACCTGCCCGTTTATGTCACGCTTGCCATGGTTGCGGGCTTCTACGTTGGAACACATACGAACCTTAAACCCTATCATGAGGCGCTCAAGACCCTCAACATGCTCGTCGTCATCAGCATGATATACCCGATGATGATCAACCTTCGCCTGGGGGAGCTCAGAAACAGCGCCCGCCTTGGGAAGCAACTGACTATAGCTCTCACAATGGGGCTTGTAATCTCCCCGCTCATAATGTACGGGGCAATCTGGATAACGGGCCTCCTTCATCCTGTGAACCGTATGCTTGCCCTTGGGCTCCTCTTGGCCGTCGTCGTGCCCTGCTCTTCAATGAGCATAGCGTACACCGGTTTCACAAAGGGCAACCTCGAGCTGGCGACCATAGTCGTGGCCCTGAGCTTCACGATGGCGATAGTGACGGTTCCGGCCTGGCTCAAGGTTTTCGCATCGAGCTACCACGTTTCAATCTCGATCTGGCTACTCGTTAAGACCATCCTCATAGTCGTCATAACACCCATGATACTCGGAGTTCTCACTAGGGCTTACCTCATGGGTAAACTCGGCACAGAGGGCTTCCTGCGGATAAAGCCTGCCTTTCCCGCGATCTCCCTCTTGGGCATGTACACCATAGTCTTCCTGATATTCATGGAAAAAGCCAGGCTGGTGGCCAGCAAACCAAGCATCGTTGGCGTTGCCCTTATCCCCTTGGCCCTTTACTACATAGTTGCTTTGCTCTTCATGACCATCGTGGACAGGGTCGCTGGGATCCCTTACCGGGATCACATGGCCATAACCTTTACCTCCGTTGGAAAGAATGAGGGGACCGCGATGGCGATAGCCCTGGCGGCGGGCACCGGGCTCATGGCGATAGCACCTGCGGTAACCCCAATACTCCAGATACCGTTTCTGGTTGGCTACGTTAAGGCGTGGAGAAAAATCGCGGGCTTCTGGAACTGCAGGATTTCAGATGAGAAAGAAGCCCCGGAGGCCGCCTAACCCCTTTTCCCTTTTGATCATCGACCTCTTATGATTCAGGGGTTTGAGAAGCTCTGGAAATGTTAGAAAAGAGGTCATATAAGCCTCATAGTTTTCTCCCGACCTCATAGCCTTCCCTCACTGCGCTGGCTATGTTCCTTACCGACTTGGCGTCGCCGATGATGTGGTACTCGATTCCATCTACGACGAACGGTACGTACGGTCTCATCCCAAAGGCGCCAACGATTACCTCGCACTCTATTATTTCCTTCTCCCCGGTTTCGGTGTTCTCCACTACCGCGTACCCTTCACCGGCGCTCACAAAGCGTCTGCCTGTCAGGATGGGTATCCCCTTCTCCTTAAGCTCCCTCAGTAGGTAGCCGCGCGTTATCCTCTCAACGTCTGGGAGGATGGCGGGACTGCGTTTGATTATTCTGATCCTGTTGTTGAACTGGGCGAGGTACAGGGCGGTTTCGACCCCAACGAGGCCCCCGCCACCGATCAGGACGTTCCTGTTCTTGACCTCGATATCCCCACGTAGAATCCTATCGAAGGGCGTTATCAATCCACGCTCCCCGCTGCAGGGCAGGAAGGGCCTCGCCCCCGTTGCCATGACTATTGCATCGGGATTGAACCTCAGTATATCCTCCTTGGTTGTTTCCCCTTCGTGGAGATGGACGTTGGGCATCCCGGAGAGGACGTTGCGGTAGTACTCGATGAGCCAGCCGATTTTCTCCTTCCCGGGCGGGACCATTGCCAAGGTGAGCTGGCCGCCGAAGACCTCGTAGAACAGATGAACCTCATGTCCCCTCAGGGCTGCAACCCTCGTGGCCTCAAGGCCTCCGGGACCTGCCCCGATTACCGCCACGATGCGTTTTCTCGGGGCCCTGGAGACCTCCTCCTCGTTTCCAACGTTAGCGTTGACGCCACATCTTATGGGTCCTTTCTCGTCGTGAACCGCCTTAATGCACTCACTGCATCCTATGCAGCGTCTTATTAGGTGTTCATTCCCCTCTGCAACTTTTTTCATCCAGTCGGGATCAGCTATCAGGGGTCTCCCAAGGACGACTAGATCGGCCTGGATCTCAAGAATCCTCTCCGCAACGGCAGGTTCCCTTATCATTCCCACCGCCGCCACCGGAACGGGTAGCGGCCTTATCTTCTCTGCCAGGTAAGCACGCCAAGCCTGGGGGTAGTGCATCGGTTCGAGACGTTTTTCCTTCGGTCCAAGGCCTATATCCGCCTGTATCATGTCGTAACCTGCCCTAGCCAGAGTTAGGGCCATCTCCCGTCCGGTCCTCAGGGTTATGCCCCCCTCAAGGAAGTCGTCCACGGCCAGCCTGATCGTCACCGGAAAGTCCCGACCGCACTCCTTCGCTATGCGCCTCCTCACCTCCACCGCGAACCTCGTTGGATCACCCCACTCATCATCGCGGTGGTTTGTCAGGGGGGAGAGAAACTGGTTGATGAGCAGTCCGTGAGCACCTTGAACCTCGACCATGTCAAAGCCCGCCTCCATTGCGAGTCTCGCCGAGTATGCGAATTTCTCCACCAGCTCCCCTATCTTCTCGGGCGAGAGATAGTCCACACCTATCGCCTTCCACCCCTCATGGGCAAGCTCAACCGAGAGTTTAACCCCATCATACTTGTGAACCTCGAAGGCCAGCCATTCCCAGTCCCTGAGGACGGCCTTTGAATCGATCCTTGGCTGGAACGGCATGTGCTTCCCTTCTGGGAAATCTATGGAGATGTTCTCCACTATTATCAGACCGACACCTCCTCTCGCGCGTCTCTCATAGTGTTTGATGAACCTCCCCGTCAGCCTTCCATTCTCCAGGGCAAAGTTCGTTGATATCGGCGGGAACACCGCTCTGTTCATAAGTTCAACGTTGCCTATGTTTATTGGCTCGAATAGTTTAGGATAATCTTCTTTCATTAGACCCACCAAACATAGGGGCCCCGTGTTCCTTATAAGGTTTAGTTCGATTGATGCATATTCCATATGAAAAATTTTCAATTGGATTCCCCTCCCTGCGTATCCGTAGTGAATGAACTGGAGGTAAAGGTTATTACGCACGTAGACGAACTAATGAAGGTGATGATATGACCGCTCCATTTCCCCCGATACGAAGGGAGCCCCGTGCTGAGGATATATCCTTAAAACCGGAAGATGGCAGAAAAGCGGTGGAGCTCGTTAGAGGGGCACTTCCCCTTTTTCGGGCGGGGGAGCCAATAGCTCATCCCGACCACGTTGATGTTCCGGTCTTTTACCTGGATTTTGCCATAGATATGATTCACTACGACGGAAAGACCAAGATGCCCCGCCCAAGGGGTGCCCCGCCCCACGGATCGGCGGCCGTAAACCGAAGAGAAGCGCGTGAGGTTGTTGACCGTGTACTCAAAGAGGCGAGGGTTCTTGACGCAGCAGAGTTCAGGGAACCTGAGGACTGCTGGGTCGTCCCGATTGCATGGAAAAGCTTTATAATCTTCCACGTACGTGTTTCCCGCGAAGGGGAGGAGCTCATCCCTGACTACGGTCTGACTGAGGAGGTAAGGCGCTACGGGACGTTTTAAAGATTTCATTCAGCGCGAGTGGTTCCTAACTGCTCTCTTTTTGCTTTATCTAGCCCTGGTTATACTTGATTCAAGCCTTCTCCGCAGGACTCCGAAACTCGTCGACTGGGAGAGTCTTTCGGTCATAACTGCGATTATAATGGCCTCTAAGGGTCTTGAACTGTCCGGTATCTTCTCAAAGCTCGCTCCCAGATTGATACAAGCTGCCAACCACTCGGAAAGGCGCCTAATGTTGCTCTTCATCCTGACGATCTCCCTCTCCTCCATGTTCATCATGAACGACACTGCCATGCTGGTCTTCATCCCCCTGGTAGTTGTAACCTCGGAGATTGCCCGTGTGGACACAGCAAGGGCCGTGACGTTTTCCGCCATTGCGGCCAACGTGGGCTCGGCCCTTACCCCTATAGGAAACCCCCAGAACATTATAATATGGCACGTCTATGGACTGGGGTTCATGGAGTTCGTCCGCTCGATGCTTCCCTTCGTTTCTCTCTGGCTCATCATTCTTTTTGCGTTTACCCTCACCATCAAAAACCAGGAACTCTCGATTGAGAGGATTCCATCGGTTGCGCTGGGGAAGACCCTCCTGGTGGTGTCGCTTGTCTCTCTGGTCGCAGACGTGTTCCTGGCCGAAACTGGGAGGGCCCCACTTGCTTTCTTCTTCACGTTCTTCGCCTTTTTGCTGTTGGGTAGGGAAGTGCTTTGGAGTTTTGATTGGGTGTTGGTTTTGACATTTGCACTTATATTCATCGATTTCAACGAGCTTGCTTTTCTGTTAAAGAACGCTGGCTTAATGTTCCCGGATGGGGGCGTCGGTCTCTTATTTATCTCCGCCGCCCTGAGTCAGCTATTCAGCAACGTCCCGGCAACGGTCCTCCTCTCGGCCGGTAGGCCGGAGTGGCTTTCTCTGTCTCTGGGTGTTAACGTTGGGGGAAGCGGCATCATCGTGGGTTCGCTGGCCAACCTCATAGCCATTAGGATAGCGAGGGTTGGTTTAAAGGACTTCCACCGCTATTCCATTCCCTACTTTCTCATGGCTCTGTTGGTCTCTGCCCTCCTTCTCCTGTAAAGAAGTTCTGCCTTTCAACCATCCGGATGAAGGTTTCCCATTAGTTCCCCACAAGGGTTTTAAACGGATGAACTTTAATTCATCCCGGTGTGAGAGGTTATGGAAACCATAGAGGCTTCTGGACTGGTGAAGTACTACGGTTCGCTTCTCGCTGTGGACCACGTAAGCTTCAACGTTAAACGTGGGGAAGTCTTCGGTTTTCTTGGTCCAAATGGGGCTGGAAAAACCACCACAGTCAGGATGCTCACCGGTATTTTAAGGCCGAGCGCTGGAGGGGTTCGTGTTCTGGGCTACGATATGCTCGATGAACACGAAAAGATACTGGCGAGGGAGAGGATGGGCATCGTCCCGGAGATGGCAAACCCCTACGTGGACCTGACCGCAATGGGGAACCTGAGACTTATGGGCGAGCTCTACGGGATGGAGAAGGGAGAGATAGAAAAGAGGGCTCTAGACCTCCTGAAGCTCTTCGGGCTGTATGAAAGAAGGGATAGCAAGGTGAGGGCATTTTCCAAGGGAATGAAGCAGAGACTCATACTTGCGATGGCCCTCATAGGGGACCCTGAGGTCCTATTCCTTGATGAACCAACCAGCGGCCTCGACGTGATAAGCGCCCGTATGATAAGGGATATAATCAGAGATGAGCATAGAAAGGGCAGGACGATATTTCTGACCACCCACAATATGGTCGAGGCGAATGAACTGTGTCAGAGGGTGGCCATAATCAGGAAGGGAAAACTCGCTGCTATAGACACCCCTGAGAGGCTCAAAACTCTTGGAAAAGGGCTCTCCGTGGAGATTAGCTTTGAACCGATGGTGGTTGGAAACTTGACCTTGGACACTGCCCTTGGAATAGAACGCCGGGGGGACAAGATTAGGGTATACACTGAAGATCTCGATGCAACTATCAGGGAACTCGTGAGATACGCCGAGGAAAGGGGGTTGAAGATAGTCAGTCTGAAAACGCTCTCGCCCTCTCTGGAGGATATATTCATTGAACTGGTGGGTGGTGGGGATGATTAAAACCTTCAAACGTTCGTTTGCGGTGGTCAAAAAGGACATGCTGATATTTTACCTCAAGGGCCCTGTGATAATAATGGGCCTTGTATTCCCGTTCTTTTTGTTCTTGGCATTCCTGGTAGGTCGGAATCTTACTGGAGTGCAGCTGTTCACTGGTCTGACGGCTATGACCGCGTTCTTTACCTCTACCGCGGTCGGTCCGACGATAATCCCCTGGGAGTGCAGAGGCAGAACTTTCGAGCGTCTGGTGGCCTCGCCGGTTTCACTTACCACCATACTACTCGGTGACCTTCAAGCCTTCTTCTACTTTGGCCTTGCGATAACCTTCGCCGTTGCCATTCCCTCCATGTTCTACCTGTCGATCCACCCATCCTTCGGTGTTTTCCTGCTGTCAACTATACTTGCGGTTCTTTCATTCTCCGCAATGACCGTTCTGATGTCTTCTTACCCGCCTACGGACATCCCTGCTGACGTGATGATGCTGTCGTCCCTCGTGAAGTTTTCGCTCCTCTTCATCAGCGGCATCTTCGTTCCCCTCCGCAGCCTGCCGTCCTATGGTCGGTGGGTCTCCTTGATGTCCCCCCTGACCTACTACGTTGATGCCCTCCGGCACTCCATGGGTGGGGGATACCTTCCCCTCTCACTGGACTTTATCATGCTGGCCCTCTTCGGTCTTGCTTTCTTTTTTGTGGGCTCCGCGATACACGGGAGGGTGCTTGAGAGGAGGTTCACCTGACGACCGAGTCCTCTCCCATTGGTGTTGAGGTTGTCCCGGCTTTTCAGGGATAGCCCTCCGGTCGGGAGAAGTCGTGCACAAGAAAGGTAAAGGCCAGGGAAAGATAAAGGTCACCCCTCAATCCCCCGGTTCTCTGGACATACGTAGCCTTCTGAGGATTCAACCTTTCCCTCGGTCTCCATTCCCTTCCGGATATCCTCGAGCTTTCTTCTTGTTTTTGCAACCGCGAGGGCCTCGTCCCTGTACTTCCTCAGCACACCTATGTGCGGAAAGATTATGGCGTCCCTCGGGCACATCTTGGCGCATGTATCGCAACCCACGAGGCAGTTGTAGGGTCTCGCGACTACCGGGCGCATCTTCTTGAAGTCCCATTCGTAGAAGGTCCTTCCTCCGCACGTCATCAGGCAGAGCCCGCACCCTATACACCTGTCATAGTCTATCTGTGGATACCACGGTATCTCCTTCCGGTCTATGCCGTACCACTTAACGTTTGAGAAGTCCCTGACGGTTCTTCCAAGAACATCCTTCCCTATTACGGGGCTTTCTCCACTCATATTATCACCAATTCATATGAAAAATTATTTGAATAAAAATCTTTCTTCAACACTCCCTTCAGAACCTTAAGTTGTACCCAAGAATGTCCTCCCGATGCCCGCTGCATAGTGCTAAACTACCACCTAACCGTTTGAGAAGTGGAAAAGATGAAAATAAAATTCATGCGTGAATTCTTTCCCTCGCGTACGCCCTCTCCAGCATCTTGCTCCCGGTCACCTCTACGGCGCTGTAGTAGCCGGGTACGTAGAGTGTGGGCCCGCGCATCACAACGCTCTCATCAACCCAGTTGACCTCGCTCACGGCCTTGGGTTTACCGTGCTTTACTATATCCTCCCACAGATGCTTGTTTATCATGCAACCTGGGTCATCCCCAAGAAGGTCAACGGTGTAGTGGTATGCCCTTGCCCTACACCCACCGCAGATGTTCCTGTAGGGGCAGTTCTTGCACTGCCCCGTGAAGTTGTCCCTGTCGCGCAGGAGGTTGAATATCCTGCTGTTTTCCCATATCTCCTTGAAGGTTCTCACCCTCACGTTGCCAACGGGTAGTGGTAGAAAGACGCAGGGAACCACACTTCCGTCCGGTTCTATCCCGGCGTATATCCTTCCGGCGCCGCAGCCCCCTATAAACTCGGCCAGGGTTTTGACGGAATTGTTCTCGCCGATGTAGAAGTGTGCCGGTGTAACGTTCTTGCCCCCGCTTTCCAGAAGGGTTACCCGGGCGTACTGGGGGGCGGTCGTCAGTATCTCCAGCTTCCGCTTCTTCATCTGGTGGTAGACCTCCTTCATGAAGTCCTCGCGCTCCTCCGGAGACAGATCCACCTTGACCATTTCCTCCGCTCTTCCGGTGGGCACGAGGTTGAAGAAGATGACGCGCTTCACCCCTATGTTCTCTGCCAGGTCCAGGATGTCGTCTATCTCGCCGTAGGTTTCCTTGTCCATCACGGTGGCCATTCCGTGGCTCATGTCGAGTTCTACGGCGTTTTCAAGGGTCTTTATTGCGTGCTCCCACGCTCCGGGTATTCCACGGAACTCGTCGTGTTTCTCAGGCTTCGCTGAGTCAACGCTTACCTCGACGTACTTCAGACCAAGGTCGACCGCCTTCCGAAGGTTCTCCATCTCCGCAAAGGTCCATCCGTTGGTGGCAACTGATGTGTGAATCCCCCTCGCGGCCAGCTCTTTCACTACCCTGTAGAAGTCCGGATGTATCGTGGGCTCCCCCCCGCTTATGGCCACCGCGGCAACTCCCGCTTTGTCGAGCTGGTCAACCAGCATCAGCTTCTCCTCGAGGGACAGTTCGCTTTGCAGTGGTTTGTCCGCCCGCTGGTAGCAGTGCTTGCAGCGGAAGTTGCACATGTTGGTGAAGTTCCAGACTATGAGGAAAGGTCCCGCGAGGCGCTGGGGGACGGTAACACCGTACTTTGATATTCCCTCCAGCACGACCCAGATGCCGCGTCTTATGTGCGGGTCACGTAGAAGGGCCTCCCTCACGGCATCTTCATCACCGTGCGCGAGCTTTATACCTAGTTTTAAAAGGAGTTTTATTATGTCCGCCTGAAACCTTATCATCATGGGTTCGTTCAGGCTTTCACCCGCGTAGATGCTCAGCGCCCAATAGAGCGCCGGCAGCTCCCTTCCGTTTATCTTGTACCTCCTGAGGCTTGGCCTTATGAGTGCTCTGGCGATGGGATTGCCCAAGACTAGCTTAAAGGCTTTCAAGGCCGTTGTAATCTGATTCCCACCACTAGGTTCCTCAACGACACCGGGAGCGTTCATTGCTTTTGGGAAGGGTTCTTTGATGACATCCACAACCCTTTTCTCGGGGTTGTTATCTTCATCCATTTTCATCACCTCTGATCTTTTCTAAAAAAATTTCACGTATAAAGTTTTCGTTGTATCGGTTATAGCTGATATATCAGAAATAACCGAAAATTTTAAATAATAGTTTTCCGATGTGCATACTGAAAACCCTTGGAGGTGAATGGGATGGCCTCTGCAAAAACTGGCCTCTGGACGGCCCTGTTGGGCGCCCTCTTAATATTGATAGATGGCATAGTTGTCCTTGCCACCGGCAACTTCTACGGCTGGCACTACGGTAGCGTCTCAACCGTTGGATGGGTTGAGATAATACTAAGCCTGCTCATGATGGGACTGGCCTACTACTACAAGAAGAGCCCCGCGGCGGTTGGATGGAGCATCCTCATACTGGCGTTTATAACAATGCCCTTCGATGGAGGCTTCTGGACCATCGGTGCATGGATCTCAGTTATCGGCGGCGCAATAATAGCTACAGCTAAAGAATGACTCAAAGGTCCGGTGTTTTTTTCTTTTTTTGGTTGGAGGTGATTAAATGGATGCCCGGGCAGAGACGGCCTTTGTTGCTGCAGTGGAGCATATCTTATCCCGTTGGGGTTATACCCTCAGTGAGGGCAGGGTGTATGCGGTTCTGCTTCTCAATAAAGAGCCTATGAGTATATCCGCCATAAAGGACGCAACAGGTCTTAGCAGATCAACGGTTTCTACGGCCCTGTCCAAACTTTCACGTGACTACCTTGTTGTTGCCAGGGTGGAAGGCCGGAACAAGCTGTTCTCTGCCCTGCCAGGTTTTTTTAACATATTCATGAGACAGCCCCGAGAGATGCTGGAGCGCGAGGTGAGGCCTGCCATTCGGCTTTTAAAGGACAGTGGTGCCAACGGGGAGGTTTTGGAGGAGTTCAAGAGACTTGAGTGTGCTCTTGAGGAAATTCTTCTCATGGGGTCCGATGTTACGTGTAAATCTCCCCGCTCAAAAGGAAAGACTTAAATCACGGCGTCCTTAGGGTCATGGGTTGTGCCACAGGAAATATCTAAATTTATCGAAACTTTTTAAAACGTTGGACAGTATAGTTACGTGGATAAGGTGGCGATGCGTATGGGGCTTAGGGAGATAAAGAGATTCGTTGAAACCGTTGAGAGGATGATGACGCGGTGGGGTTACACGCATACCGATGCTAAGGTCTACGCGTACCTCTTGCTATCCGAGGAACCCCTGAGCATAAACGATCTCGCTGAGCTTACGAACCTGAGCAGGTCGTCGATATCCGTGGCCCTCTCCAAGCTCACCAAGGACTACATGGTGAACGTTAGAAAAGTGGGCAAGACCAAGTTCTTCACACCCATCCCGGCGTTCTTTGAGAAGTTCCTGCACCAGCCCAAGGAGACCCTGGAGAAGGAGGCCATACCCCTGAAAGAGGTCGTTGAAAAGCTCATAGAGACAACGACCGATCCCGAGTACCGCATGAAGCTTCAGTCCGTTCTTGATGACCTCACCCAGCTTGAGTGTGCCCTCCGCCAGATAATCGAGTTTGAGAGGAACTACAGGTGTAGAGAGAACTCAAAAAAAGAATAAAGTTCAGAGCTCTGCTTCCCCAAGGAGCTCGAGGAGATCCAGTAGCCGTCTCTCCTTGACCTTTTCCATGATCTCGCCCAGCTCTTCTTCCTCCATCTTCCCATCCTTGTAGAGTGCCAGTGCCTTGACTCCATTGAAAAAGTCCCCGAGCTCTGGGAACGCCCCTGCGAACATATCCATGTTCAGGTATACCGTCTCGAAGTCATCGTCGAGGAAGAGCTGCCAGATGACGTCTATGAGGGCGTCAAAGGCCACATCGTAGTACTCGGTTTCCCTCGCATGAACCATCGCGTAGAGACATTCTTGAAGGGCCGCCTCGTAGTTATCGTCCTCCTCGAATATTTCCTCATAGGAGAGGTGTAGCTCTGAAAGTAGCCTCTTATCATCGAGAACCTTTGGCAGTAGCTCCGCCAGCATGGCCTTTGCCCTGTACGTCTCTCCCATTTCAAACGTCACGTACGCTTTGTATATGGCTACATGGAGGAGGTCTTTTTCATCTCCAAGCTCCCGGTATATCTCTTCGGCCTTCTCCATCAGTTCCTTGGCCTTTTCGAACTCCTGAAGCTCCTCGTGGATGAGGGCCATGTTATAGTACACCTTCGCGATGTTCTCTTTATTTCCCTTTTCGGCCTCTTCCTCCAGAAGTGACCGGTGAAGCTCCAGGCTCTTCTCAAGTTCTCCGATGAGGTAGTAGAGGTCCGCAAGTTCGAATTTAACTTCAAAGCTCTCCGTCTCCTCTGCCATCTTTTCAAACTCGCCTATCTTATCAATACCCAGTAGTTCATGGTAATAGTACACGACGAGCTTGTAAAGTTCCAGGTTGTTGCATTCTAGGGCAAGGTCTCCGGCCTTTTTAAGAACCTCACCGAGCTCCTCATCGCTCAGCTCGTCCATCTTGTAGTAGAGGAGGTTCGCGACCTTTCTGCAGTCCTTCTCCTCGATAGCCTTCAGTATCTCTTCCATCCCAAAACACCTCGGAACAACTACCTCCCGTGAGTATTTAACGCTTTGGTTGGTTGGATTAAAGATTAAAAGAGACGGCTGCCCGTTGCTGGTTCATCCCTTTTGGGATACCAAATATCATGCGGGAGATTTTTAAGGGTCTTCCCGGAGATGATACCATGCTTCAAGTGATTTTCCTCGGTACGGGCGGTATAATGCCCACCAGGGAGAGAAACGTTCCGGC